>NZ_RBCK01000010.1:0-584 GCF_003626515.1 Streptococcus chosunensis
TTTTCTGGATCCACTGGTTTGATTGGCTCAACGTGTGGTGTAACCGTTACTACGAAGTTTTGATCAACTTTTGTATCTTTATCGTAGTTCTTATCTGTAGCTGTCGTGAATCCATCAGTTACTAGGTCATATCCTAGAGCTTTCAATTCAGTAAGTTTCGCTACTGTTGAGTACTTGATTGGTTCTCCAGATTTACCTTCTAGGTTATCTGTGTGAAGTACTGTTCCTGTTCCTTCTACCACATAAGTTACTTTCGCTTTTTGAGTATCTTTCTCATAAGTGATTTGCGTATCTTCTGTTGGGTTTTCAGGTGTTGGTGGAACATATCCTTTACTTGGATCATTTGGATCTACTGGTTTCAGTGGATTTCCATTTGGATCTTTTGGAGTTGTTCCTGGAACGTGAGGAATCACTGTTGTTGGTGTTCCTGGTTTCGTTGGATCTGTTGGATCGTTTGGATACGTAACTGGAGGAACTGGTGTAGAACCTTCTGGTACTTTTGGAATCCATGAACCAAGTTTAGTGTAGACAACTTCGATATTTTCATCTTTAGAGTCTGCAGTTAATCCTGTTGTAGCTGCTAC
>NZ_RBCK01000002.1:363552-455311 GCF_003626515.1 Streptococcus chosunensis
GCATCGTTGTTAGCACCAAGTTCAGCTACTTTTTTCTCGATAGCTTCAGTCAGGCTAGCCATAGCCTTATCATAATTGATTTCAGGCTGTTCCGGTTGTTTTGGTTCAACCGGTTGTTCTGGACTTGTTTCGTCTCCAGGTTTTTGGTAATTTTCGTCTTTGCTAAGAATATCTTGCAAAGCAGTGACTGTTGACATCACATCTTGTACATTTACCGTATCAGAACTTAATTGTGCAGTGAGTTTATCAAGATTAGACTTAAATGCTTGACGTGCAGTTGCTGTATTTTTCAAACCACTTGGATCAAAGTTAGATAAGTCGTCTTTCCATTTAGAGAGAGATTGAAGGATTTGTGTTTTGCTGTAGAGTTCGCTTCCTTCACCACGAGTGATGAATTGATCCACCTGGATACCGATGTTTCGAGACAAATCGTTTCGATCAGGATCTAGTTGAAGGGTGACTGCGTGCAAGTTTTCATCAAGACCTTTTAGGCTAACCAGAGTTTGATTGCCTTGGCGTTGAGCAGCGTGACCGCTAAAGTATTTCTTGCCCTCAATAGTCGACGCATTTCCCATGCCATCTTGGTAAGGAACTTCTTTGCCATCTAGGAAGACTTTGTAGATACCATGATTTGGATCAACATAGCCCTTGATATCAAGTCCAGTACCGTAGAAGTAGGCTGTGACAGTTGTCTTTTTCTTTTGTTCATCAGTTAAGCGACCAAAGGAAGCCCAAGACTCCGTTTTTTGGTACTTGTCTGCTGAATTGGTTTCATGGTGCCAGCCAGGACTGTAATCCAACTGACTAGCTTGGTCATCATAACTTGTTTGATCCTTGATCAGCAATTCAGCTTTCATCACTTGGATGGTTGCATCGGTAGCAAAACCGAGCAGGGCACCATCAGTGACAGAAGTGAGCTTGGCTTTGAAGTCAAAGATAGAGTCGGCTTGTTCTGTAAAGTCAATCGTTGGGATGGTAACAGTCTTTTCTGTTTCTCCATCTTCAAAAGTCACATCTTGAGTTGTATCTTGGTAAACTTTACCGTGAACCCCAGTTCCAGGTTCTGTGATGAAGCGAACAGTAGCAGTTCCCTTGCTTCCACCAACACGTTTAATTTTAACAGTGACTGGTTTTCCTTTTTCGACTTCGTAGTTAGTAGACTCAAGTTCAAACATTCCTTTGCTATCATTGTTTAGGGTGTAGATCCCTTCTGTAGCAATTGGTTCACCTGTTTTATTAACAAGGGTAATGGTATGTTGGCCAGGTGCTAAATCGTCTGTTTCATATACTTTTTGGCTGCGTTTACGGCTAGTGTTCTTAGTTTGCACATCCGCAACTTTTTGGCCATCAACGTAGACGGACATTTCTCCATGACCTGGGTCAACTGTAGAGACGACATAGGCCTTGGTTCCTGTGAAAGTATAGCTTACTTTGGCATCTTTTTGATTGGTCCACATAGAAGTGCCACGAACACCTTCAGATTCATTGTACCAAGTTGTACCGGCTGTATCCGCTGTTGTATTTGAGTGGTATTCAAGTCCAAGAGGGTAGCCGTCTGTCTTTTCGATACTACTTGGTGTCTTGTAGACTGAGAAGTTGGTTAAGATTGGAGTTGCTTGAGCTCCGGTGATGGTTACACGGATTTTTTGTGCCTCTACAGGCTTGCCTTGAATCAAGCGACGGTAACCAACAGTTGAACCTTCTCCGTAAGTCACCCAGCGACCGTTGATTTCGACTTCAATCTTGAAACCAGAGATACGTTGACCTTTAGCGATGTCTTCCTTGAGTTCGACAACGTCAAAGCGTCTCTTTTGTCCCAAATCGACTGTGAAGCTACCTGTTGTGGCATCATTTGAGAGCGCCCAGCTGGTATCGTCTTTGCCGTCTGTCAGGTGACTTTCTTTATAGAGGTGGTTCTGACGAGTAGAACTTGCTGTTACAGTCGCTCCTTTGGCAAAGTCAGTCGCATACATTTGGTCTAGGGTTGCTTTGAATTCCTTCAAGCGAGCCACATCAGCATCTGCGAATTTTCCTTCTTTGTTTGGTGGAATGTTGAGAAGAAGTGGCGTTCCACGACCAACAGACTTGAAGTAGATATCCATCAATTCTTTGAGGGATTTTGGTTGCTGATTATCGTGGTAGAACCAGCCAGAGCGGATGGAAACATCTGCTTCCCCTACAGAGTACATATCTCCGTCAGGGTCACCGTGGTTAAGGTATTCGTTCTTAACATTTTCGGTGATGTTGGCTTTCTTGACCTTATGCCATACAGGGTCACCTGCGATACCACGTTCATTTCCGATCCAACGAATACTTGTTGGTTGTGCAGAGAAGATAGCGATATCTCCTTCAGCTTCCTTAATATATTTGAACCATTCGTCAAAGGTGTAGGTTACTTTCTGGGCACCGCTACCGCGTGCTCCATCCATCCAAACTTCAATGAATTTACCTTTGTTTCCGTATTTTGGATTTCCAAGAATTTCTTTTAGTTGGTTGAGATAATATTCGTTGTATTCTTTTTCTGTATCAACCTTGTATTTAGGACTATTAACATCCCATGGAGATAGATAAACCCCCATATTCATATCGTATTTAGTAGCTGATTTTGAAACTTCTTCTAAAAGGTCTCCCTTACCATCTTTCCATGGACTTGCAGCTACGGTATGATTTGTATATTTAGATGGGTAAATAACGAAGCCATCGTGGTGTTTCACTACCATAATGGTGCGTTTAAAGCCAGTTTCCTTTAGAGTACGGATCCATTGATCTGTATCTAAGTTAGTTGGATTAAAGTATCCTGGGTCTTCATTTCCATGTCCCCACTCAGAATTAGTATAAGTATTCATACCATAGTGGATGAAGGCGGCTAATTCTTCTTTGTGATAATCAAGTTGAGCCTTGCTTGGAAGCGGACCGTGATTTCCGATTTCTGTTTCCTTATCTTCTGGATGAGCAGCAGGTAAAACAGTTGAAGTCGGATTAGAGCTATCAGAGATTTTTTCGTATTCAAAGACAACATCATTCACACCCTTGTGCTGGATGCTGGCTTCTAAGCGTGGAGTGATCGCGCGGTAGCCTGCGATTTCTTTTGCTTCAAAAGTGTTTACAAAAGAAACATCGTATTCTTTTCCGTCATTATTATCAGTAACAACATCTGCTAATTCTTGCTCTGAGCCTTTCAAACGATAATGAATGGCAAATGAACCTTTATTCACTTTATAAACCACCTTGATGACCCGTGTTCCTGGAGCTGTTTTGCTGACGACGTTGTAGGTCCACTCATCTTTGAGTTGTTTGTTGATTTCGACGCCATCAATAGAGACAATCTGGTATTTCTCTTGATTTTTTGTATAGAAGTCAGTCTTAGCGATTTCTTTTTTGAAGTCATAATCAAAAGCTGTTCCAACTTCAGTTTTTTCAACAAAAGTATCATCAGTTTTGATTGGATTACCAGTTTCATCTACGTGTTGAACAACTACACGTCCGTAATCGATTCCTTTAATGAGTGTCGCAACACCATTTTCATCGAAAGAATATTGATTTTCACCAATAACAGCAGTTTTATTTCTGAACATTTCTCCTTCAGGAGTAAAGTAATATCGTTTCCCATTATCACCTTGGTACCAACCTTTGACGCCATATTTTGCGATAATATCTTTTACCCATTTGACTTGCTCAGGTGAGAGGACGATCCCACCACCGAAACGGTCTTTGTCAGGGATGCCGTTTTCGATTGTGCCATGTTGGTGAACACCGACTACTTTCCCATCTCCGTTGATAATACCAGCACCTGAAAGGCCTGAAACAGAAGTCATATGATAGGTGATGCCTTTTGAGCCTTTATCATCATAATTATCAACAGATTTCACGACACCATCAGCCTTGTAAAGTTGACCAGCTACAATTGGTTTTTTGAGCTCAGGTGAGCTTGAGTCAGTTGGATACCCAATCGTACTAACAGGGTCCCCTGGTTGATAGGTTTTGTTTTCTGCCAAGGGAACAAAGGTAGCAGCTTTATTTGGACTAGCGATTTGAAGAGGAACAGGTGCTACAACAGCAGCCAAGTCATTTTGATATCCTTTTCCAAATTCTTTCTTGTTCCAAAAATGAATATCTTCTTCTTTGAAAAGAGTAGTATTACCCGTTACAGGTTGAGAATTGCGAACAGCAGAATTAGAACCGAGGTTATAGTAAAACTTAGCAGAATCTCCGCCTCGAATATGTCCTTCTTTTGTATCACGGTTTGATTCTAAAAAGTTGTGGGCAACAGTCAAGATGACATTTGGTGCCACAAAAATACCAGAACCAGACACGATATAGCGTTGGGAACCACCATTGTAAATAGTGTAAATCATACTAGCAGCAGTAGCAGGTTGTCCTTCATAAGGGACGTGCTTCAAATCTAGACCACCGTTGATAATCGCACGATTACCATTTTCAGCTTCCTTTGGAAGTTCTTCCTTGTTTTTTAGAATGCTTTCTGTCTCAATTTTAGGGCTATCCTTCTTGTCTACGATTACTGAAGTATCTATATTTTTAACAGGTGTATTAGGATAAGCTTGATCGTGGATTTCTTCAGGAAGCAAGTCAGTAGTTTTAGTTTCTGCTACAGTTTTTTTCTCTACTGGTTTAATAGTTTTCTCTTCTTTCTCTGACTCTTGGGGTGTAGAAATTACAGGACTTTCATTTTTGACTTCTGGTTTGGTTTTTTCAACTTCGGCCAATTTTTCTACATTTGGTTGAGAGCTTGTAGCTTCAATTTTTGCTTCGTCAGCTAGTGCTGTACCAGATGCAAAAAAAGCGAGCCCGACCATAACCGAAGCAACTCCAACGGTTAATTTTCTGATGCTAAAAGTTTGCCCTTTTTCAAAAAGGTATCGATTCATAATGTACTCCTAGTTTGAATAAAGACAGTCAGCTACTGTCTGAGCCCAAGTATGACTTGGAAACGATTTTTTTTTTAGCGATAGTTAAATTTTGTGCAATAGTTTGAGACTAACCCCTTCCCATATTTAAGCGCTTTCATTTTGAGATAAAAAAATTTAAATTGCCATCTTAATCTTAAAAATGACCTAAAAATCTTTAATATAACAAATATACTAAATTATTCCAAGAAATGCAATAGAGAAATGCAAGAAAATCCATCTAATTTAAAGAAATTTCTTTACTTTTTAAAGAAAATCCCTCCTGCTATTTTGTGGAACATAGAAGGAGGGATTTTAACGAAATTTAGAGTAGATTACGTATCGCCTCTTCAATTTGTTTTGGGTCTGTTTTGGAAGAAAAGCGCTCAAAGACTTGCCCATCTCGACCGATGAGAAACTTAGCGAAATTCCATTCGATTCGTTTTCCTAGTGGGCCAGATTTTTGGTTTTTCAACCAGACATAGAGGGGATCTGCTTCCTTACCGTTGACCTTGATCTTGGCAAAACGTGGGAAGCTGGTTTGATAATGTAGGCTACAGAAGCTGTTGATTTCCTCTGCACTGCCTGGTGCTTGTCCCATAAACTGATTGCAAGGGAAGTCTAAAATTTCAAAACCTTGGTCTTGATAACGGTCATAGAGTTCTTGGAGACCTTGGTACTGGGGTGTTAAACCACATCCAGTAGCAGTGTTGACAACCAAGAGAATCTTACCACGATAGGCATTTAGTGAGGTTTCTTGATTGTCTTGGTTCAAGACTGAAAAATCGTATAGTGAAGTCATTGCTTGCTTTTCTCCTTCTGTTTGGTATTTTTAGGAGTTTTTTCCTCCTGTAGTGATAGAAAGCCGTAGGTCAGGGTTCCAAAAATGCTACCGATAATCAGGCCATACATCAGTAAAGGAACACTTTTATCGAATTGCATGAGTAACTTCACAAAATCTGGAAGTGACATCTGCTGAACGAAGACTTTATGAAAGATGAGTAGGGTAAAGAGGCCAATCTGAAGGCCAATAAACACAACCCAGCTTCGGAATTTGATTTGGCTCTTGCTGTAGGTTTTAAGGATGATTTCTGACTTGTCATCTTTTTCAAGATGGAGTTCTTTGACGGCTTTTTGAGCTTTTATACTCATGAACAAAATGAGTCCAAAATAGATGTAGGGCATAACATTTCGAACAATTTCTATAAAGCTTCCGAACAAAATATAGAATAGGAAGAGAATGAAGGAAGAGTAAAAGATTTGGATCATGGAACGGGCGCAAGCCTTGTAGATAACCTCTTGACGGCATTCATCAAAAGGGCCTTGGATATGAAAGAAATTTCGAAGTAGGCGAGTTGTTAAGTCTTCTTTTTTCATGGGTGATTTCTCCTAAATGAACGATGCTATTTTGTTTCTTTTACGAATTGATAGAGATAATAAAGATAAGTAATAGAAGAAAGGATAGCGATAGTTAGCAGTATATAATATTTCCAATTGCTTGAAATGAGCGTCAGTTGTGGTAAGGATAGAATCATAAAGATTAGTGCTAAGTTGAGTATGCGCGTTTTTGGGGAGTCGATTTTTAGATAAGTCAATCCTTTGTTGAGGGCTGGAACAAAGACTGGAAGGAGGACTATATCGTAGATTGGCAAGTTCCCTGAAACGATGATGAAGATGACCAGTGAAGCAAACAAAAGATGATAGGTAAGTAAAGTTACTAGTGATTTCATAGGGCACCTCCTAATCCTCATCTTGCTCTTTTTTAGCTTTTTCAATGCGACGGGAGATGAGGAACTGTATGCTCGCTCCGAAGAAAATAGAACCGAGAATGCTTGATACACCATTTCTTATAGTGAGAAGAGACTGAAAATAGTCCTGACCTTCACCTATGAGTATATGGAGAAGAGGAGTTATAAAAAACATCCATAGACCAAAGAACAAACCTGCTTTAAGACCTGGGTAGTGTAGTTGCTTACTTTCTTTCTCGCTCAGCATATCTGGTTCAATAGTTGTAATCCCTGTTTTTTGCATTTGATAGGTGAGATATCCAGCAGCGATGAGGGCAATCACTAAAATTAGAGGAGGATAGACTAGAGCCACTAGTTGAGGATATTTATAGGCTAGAACGAGTGGAATAAGATTTCCGAAAATCATCAGATAAAAGAGGATGATAAAGACTTGGTTACCGATACGATCGGCCTCGCGCCGCTTGTATTCGTCAAGGGGCTCAGAAATGCCGTATGTGCGTTTGATCAGTTTTTCAGTAAAGGTTTCTTTTTTCATGAGTTGGCTCCTTTTTTAAAAATTATCCTCCCAAAAGAGACTGTTGAGGTCAGTTTGGAGGCTGCGGGCGAGATTGAGACAGAGTTCCAGAGTTGGATTGTACTTGTCGTTCTCAATCATATTGATGGTTTGTCTCGAGACACCGATATCCTTGGCGAGTTCGAGCTGGGAAATGCCCAGTTCCTTGCGAAATTCTTTCACACGATTCATCTGGACTCCTTTCTGATTTGTGTCGTATATATTTGACTATATTATATTCTTCTATGGAGTAGATGTCAAGCATATTTGACATATTTCTTAAAGAAATCTTACTTGTTTTTGGCCTATTTGTCTGACTAGTGCAAGCTAGTCAGATTTGTGGTAAAATAGATAAGATATGACAAAAGAATTTCATCATGTAACGGTCTTACTCCACGAAACGATTGATATGCTCGACGTAAAGCCTGACGGTATCTACGTTGATGCGACTTTGGGTGGAGCGGGCCATAGCGAATATTTATTAAGTAAATTAAGTGAAAAAGGCCATCTCTATGCCTTTGATCAGGACCAGAATGCCATTGACAATGCGCAAAAACGTTTGGCACCTTACATTGAAAAGGGAATGGTGACCTTTATCAAGGATAACTTCCGTCATTTACAGACACGTTTGCACGAAGCTGGTGTTCAGGAAATTGATGGAATTTGTTATGACTTGGGAGTGTCTAGTCCTCAGCTAGACCAGCGAGAGCGTGGTTTTTCTTATAAAAAGGATGCGCCACTGGACATGCGCATGAATCAGGATGCTAGTCTGACAGCCTATGAAGTGGTGAATCACTACGACTATCATGACTTGGTTCGTATTTTCTTTAAGTAT
This sequence comes from Streptococcus chosunensis, assembly GCF_003626515.1. Classification (GTDB taxonomy): domain Bacteria; phylum Bacillota; class Bacilli; order Lactobacillales; family Streptococcaceae; genus Streptococcus; species Streptococcus chosunensis. Next base: position 371,593 of record NZ_RBCK01000002.1, read on the forward strand.
GGCGAGGATAAATTCTCTAAACAGATTGCGCGTAAGATTGAACAAGCACGTGAAGTCAAGCCAATCGAGACAACGACTGAGTTAGCAGAAATTATCAAGTCGGCCAAACCTGCCAAGGAGCTCAAGAAGAAGGGCCATCCTGCCAAGCAGATTTTCCAGGCTATTCGAATTGAAGTCAATGATGAACTGGGGGCGGCAGATGAATCTATCCAGCAGGCTATGGAGATGTTGGCTCTAGATGGTAGAATCTCAGTGATTACCTTCCATTCACTAGAAGACCGCTTGACCAAGCAATTGTTCAAGGAAGCTTCAACGGTTGAAGTTCCAAAAGGCTTGCCTTTCATCCCAGATGATCTCAAGCCCAAGATGGAATTGGTGTCCCGTAAGCCAATCTTGCCAAGTGCAGAAGAATTAGAAGCCAATAACCGCTCGCACTCAGCTAAGTTGCGCGTGGCCAGAAAAATTCACAAGTAAGAGGAAAAAATGGTAGATAAAAAAGAAACAACCAGTCAATTCTTGCAGAGTCGTATCAAAAAATTCTCCCGTGTGGAGAAGGCTTTTTATCTTTCCATCGCTTTTACGGCTCTCGTCTTAGCAGTGAGCATTATCTTTATGCAAACACGACTTTTGCAAGTGCAAAGTGATTTGACAAAAATCAATGCGCAGATAGAGGAAAAGAAAACAGAGCTGGACGATGCCAAGCAGGAAGTGAATGAATTGATTCGTTCAGAGCGCTTGAAAGAGATTGCAGATAAAAAAGATTTGAAATTGAATAACGAAAATATCCGAACAGCGGAGTAAGATATGAAATGGACAGAAAAAATAACCCGATTTGCGCTAAAAAATCGTAAATCTCCAGCAGAAAACCGTAGAATAGTCGGCAAGTACATCAGTTTGTTAGCTGTCGTACTTTTCGCTATCTTTTTGGCTAATTTTGCGTATATTATAGCAAAAGGTAATATATTTGGTACTGACTTGGTTAAAGAGGCTAAAAAGGTTCACCAAACAACCCGAACAGTTCCTGCCAAACGTGGGACTATCTATGACCGAAATGGAGTGCCAATCGCTGAAGATGCGACCTCTTATAACGTCTATGCTGTTATTGATAAAAAATACAAGTCAGCAACTGGAAAAATTCTTTATGTAGAGGATTCGCAGTTTAATAAGGTAGCTGAAGTCTTCCATAAGTATTTAGACATGGATGAAGCTTATGTGAAAGAGCAATTAGCTCAACCAAATCTGACCCAAGTTTCCTTTGGTGCAAAAGGAAATGGGATTACCTATGCCAATATGATGGCTATTAAAAAAGATTTGAAAGATGCTAGTGTGGAAGGGATTGACTTTACAACTAGCCCTAACAGAAGCTATCCAAATGGACAATTTGCTTCTAGCTTTATTGGCTTAGCCCAACTTCATGAAAATGAGGATGGTAGTAAGAGTTTGTTAGGGACTTCTGGTTTGGAGAGTTCTTTAAATACCATTCTTGCTGGGACAGACGGTATTATTACCTATGAAAAAGACCGTGTAGGAAATATCGTACCAGGTACAGAACAGGTGTCGCAACAAACTGTGGATGGCAAGGATGTTTATACAACATTGTCTAGCCCGCTCCAATCTTTCATGGAAACACAGATGAATGCCTTTCAAGAGAAAGTAAAAGGCAAGTATATGACAGCAACCTTGGTCAGTGCTAAAACAGGGGAAATTCTTGCAACGACGCAGAGACCAACCTTCGATGCTGATACTAAGGAAGGGCTGACTAAGGACTTTGTTTGGCGTGATATCCTCTATCAAAGTAACTATGAGCCGGGGTCAACCATGAAGGTTATGACGCTCGCTGCTGCTATTGATAATAATACCTTCCCAAGTGGAGAATACTTCAATAGCAGTGAATTAAAAATAGCGGATGCGACGATTCGAGATTGGGATGTTAATGCTGGTTTGACTACTGGTAGGATGATGACTTTCTTACAAGGTTTCGCTCTCTCCAGTAATGTTGGAATGAGTCTACTTGAACAAAAAATGGGAGATGCTACTTGGTTGGATTATCTCAATCGCTTTAAGTTTGGGGTGCCGACGCGTTTTGGTCTGACTGATGAGTATTCAGGTCAATTGCCTGCAGATAATATTGTCGATATTGCCATGAGTGCATTTGGTCAGGGGATTTCTGTAACGCAGACCCAGATGCTACGTGCTTTTACAGCCATTGCCAACGATGGGGTTATGTTGGAGCCAAAATTTATAAGTGCTATTTATGATACTAACAATCAGTCTGTACGAAAGTCTCAAAAAGAGATTGTAGGAAAACCTGTATCTGAAGATGCAGCAAGCTTGACTCGTACTAACATGATATTAGTTGGGACGGACCCTCTATATGGAACTATGTATAATCACTACACAGGAAAGCCAATTATAACAGTTCCTGGACAAAATGTAGCAGTTAAATCCGGTACGGCTCAAATCGCTGATGAGAAAAATGGAGGCTACTTGGTTGGTTCTACCAATTATATTTTCTCAGTTGTGACTATGAATCCTGCTGAAAATCCTGATTTTATCTTGTATGTAACGGTTCAACAGCCTGAGCATTATTCAGCTGCCCAGTTGGGAGAGTTTTCCAATCCAATCTTGGAGCGGGCTTCAGCGATGAAAGAATCTCTGAACCTTCAATCTCCAGCTAAGAATTTAGATAAAGTTACGACAGAATCTTCTTATGCAATGCCTAGCATCAAGGATATTTCACCTGGTGAGTTGGCGGAAGCCTTACGCCGAAATATTGTGCAACCAATCGTTGTAGGTACTGGAACAAAGATTAAAGAGACTTCTGTAGACGAAGGGACCAATCTTGCACCAAACCAACAAGTTCTCCTTTTATCGGATAAGGTAGAAGAAATTCCAGATATGTATGGCTGGAAAAAAGAGACTGCTGAGACCTTTGCTAAATGGTTGGATATTGAGCTAGAATTTGAAGGTTCAGGTTCCGTCGTCCAAAAGCAAGACGTTCGGACCAATACAGCTATCAAAAACATTAAAAAAATTAAATTAACTTTAGGAGATTAACATGATTAGTTCCATCAGTGCTGGAATTGTGACATTTTTACTAACTTTAGTAGGAATTCCGGCCTTTATCCAATTTTATAGAAAGGCGCAAATTACAGGCCAGCAGATGCATGAGGATGTCAAACAGCACCAGGCAAAAGCTGGGACTCCTACAATGGGGGGACTTGTTTTCCTCATTGCTGCAGTTGTGGTGAGTTTCCTCGTCGCTCTTTTTTCAAAACAATTGACCAATAATGTTGGTATGGTTTTGTTTATTTTGGTCTTGTATGGTTTGGTTGGTTTTTTAGATGACTTCCTCAAGGTCTTCCGTAAAATCAATGAGGGCCTTAATCCCAAACAGAAATTGGCTCTTCAGCTGCTAGGTGGAGTCATTTTCTACCTTTTTTATGAGCGTGGGGGCGATATGCTCTCTGTCTTTGGCTACCAAGTGCATTTAGGGATTTTCTATATTATCTTCGCTCTTTTCTGGCTAGTTGGTTTTTCAAACGCAGTGAATTTGACAGATGGTATTGACGGTCTAGCGAGTATTTCCGTTGTGATTAGCTTGTCTGCCTATGGAGTTATTGCCTATGTGCAAGGTCAGATGGATATCCTTCTAGTGATTCTTGCCATGATTGGTGGTTTGCTTGGTTTCTTCGTCTTTAACCATAAGCCTGCTAAAGTCTTTATGGGGGATGTGGGAAGTTTGGCCCTAGGTGGAATGCTGGCAGCTATCTCTATGGCCCTCCACCAAGAATGGACTCTCTTGATTATCGGAATTGTTTATGTCTTTGAAACAACTTCGGTTATGATGCAAGTCAGTTATTTCAAACTGACAGGTGGTAAACGTATTTTTCGTATGACGCCTGTGCATCATCATTTTGAGCTTGGAGGATTGTCTGGTAAGGGAAGTCCTTGGAGCGAGTGGAAGGTTGACTTCTTCTTTTGGGGAGTGGGACTCCTAGCAAGTCTTTTGACGCTAGCCTTTTTATACCTACTGTGAAAAATAATCTTTTATTGATAAAAGAAACCAGGATGAAGTTGATCTTCATCCTGGTTTTTGTGTGCTTAAAAGTTAGTTGGACTCATCCTTCTTGCTCTTAAGTAGAAAAGTTGCTGTTAGGACTAGACTCAATCCTGACAAGAATAGTAGTGGACTAGACGTTTCACCAGTAGCTGGAAGTTGTTCTTTAGGAGAATAATTTGCCGATTGAACAAGGTCTGGACTAGATGAAACTTGCTTAGAGTTGTTGGCTAATGGTTTGATATCTGTTTCACTTGGTTTTTGATTTGCAGTAGTTGATGCTCCATTAGCTTGATAAACGACTGCATAGGTGCTGAAATGACTAGTCATAAATTCTGCCATTCCCTCGCGAATAGTAAAATCGAGTGGCTGTAACTCTTTTGATGGAGTTAGGTAGTAGACATTTTCGACAGCTGAGGAAATAGGCAAGCGGACCAAGACAGTTCCTTTTGGTTGTAAACTCTGGTCTGTTGAATTTTTAAGGTGAAGATCGTAAGCATCATAGGTCTTACCAAATAGTTCTTGAGCTAATACACGTCTGCTAGAAATGTGAGAAATTCCCTCTAAGTCAGTCGCTCCTCCAATAATTTCAACTTTAGTCTTTTCATCCTTTAAGACACGAAGTTTATATTCAGGAACAGAAACAGTAGGCGGTTGTTCTAGTCCCGCTGTCCCGACAGGTTGAGTGTACTCAGGAACAGAAACAGTAGGCGGTTGTTCTAGTCCTGCTGTGCCGATAGGTTGAGTGTACTCAGGAATAGAAACAGTAGGCGGTTGTTCCTGTCCCGCAGTTCCGATAGGTTGAGTGTATTCAGGGATAGAAACAGTAGGCGGTTGTTCCTGTCCCGCAGTTCCGATAGGCTCAGTGTACTCAGGAATAGAAACGGTAGGTGGCTGTTCTTGTCCAGCTGTACCGATAGGTTTAGTGTACTCAGGAATGTTTACTACAGGCGGTTGTTCCTGTCCGGCTGTGCCGATAGGTTTAGTATACTCCGGAATATTTACTACAGGCGGTTGTTCCTGTCCTGCTGTACCGATAGGCTTAGTGTATTCAGGAATTTCTACAATAGGAGCAGGGTCATCTCCCTTGCTTGTAGTTGGTTGCTGATTCTCAACCTTCTTCTCATCCTTTTTGGTAAAGACAGCTACTACAGGACTGCTTGTTGTATTTCCCTGGATAGAATAAGCTTCTATCGCATTTCCAATTTTTCGATTGGTTTCGTCAGGGATAGGGATTTGTACCTGATTATCTTGGATTGATAAGACAGTCTGATCTCCAGTCGTAACTAGATGATTATCGTCTATCCTGCGTAAAACGAGTGGATCTTTGATGCCTGGGAAGGTCACAGCGATGGCTTCCCAATCTCCAGCTGGAAGAGTTAAAGAGATGTTTTTATCCCCTTCCTTAAGTGGTGCGATACTTGGACTATCCAAGCTTACAGCTGGAGCCTTAATCACATCAAATGAATCTAGAGAAATTTTCTTGCGACCTGCTGGTGAATTTGGATCAACTTTCAATGTCAAAATATGATTACCATCGGTCAGATTAGTAAATTCTCCAATTAAGGTTGCCTTTTGGGTAGCGCCAGCAGTGTAGAAGTCTAGACTTGGCATTTCTTTTCCATCCAGTGTCACGAGAGCTTTTCCGAGAGCGGATGTTTTGAGTCCGTAAATTCGAATACCTGTTCCAGTAAATGGAATGGTTGCCTGAGCTTCTGAAGCGGTACTTGGGTCGGCGTTATTGATGTCCGCATATTTTTCTGTGCTCTTATATAATTCAGTATCGCTCCAATCTTTGAATTGAGATCCGTATTGAATGCGAGAGTCACGGTCATCCATTTTTTCAATAGTTGTTCCTTGTCCAGGTAAAACTTTAAAGTAGTCTAAGGAAATTTTGGAACGTTCACTGCCACGGTGTTTATGCTCTTGTTTTACAGTGATAGTCATCACATGAGCACCATCTGACAATCCTGTGAAGCGACCGATAAGGCTACCTTTTTCAGTTGCACCTGCAGTATAGAAGTCCAGTTCACCGACTGATTTACCATCGATTTTGACTTCAGCGATTCCCAATTGAGATGATTTGAGACCATAGATTTCAATGCCAACACCATTGAAAGGAATGGTTGCTGTCGCATCTTTATCTGTATAGTTACCTAGTGAAAGGTCGGCAAACTTCTCTGTTCCTCCAAATAATTCTGAGTCTGCCCAGTTTCCAAATGCAGAACCGTATTGGATTCGGCTATCACGGTCATCCATCAATTGGTTATAGGTTTCGACATTGGCCTTTTCGGATACCTGTGTAGAAACATTACCCAGCATAGCCTTAACAGTATAAGTGTAGGCGAGTTGAGGATCGAGTGAACGGTCGATAAAATGGGTTTGATTGGTCACAAATTCTCTGCTTGCAGAAGTTTGGCCAGATTCGTCTTTCACTTGTCTTTGGATAACATAGTGGGTAGCGCCTTCTACTTGGTTGAAGGTAAGTTCGGCAGTGACGCCATTTTGTCTAACTGCTGTCAGACTGGTTACACGACCAGGGAAATGTTCAAAGGTAACGACATCACCTTTTTGTGTTGCCAGTTGAATGCGGCCGTCTTTAAGAACAGTTGCTTTGACAGATTTGCCATTAACCTTAACCTGACTGGCTTCGATATTTGGATAATCTACAACTAAGTCTCCACCGACATTTGAAAGGAAGGACAAGCTTTGCAGGTTTTTATCTTTCCACTTCATGCTGACTTCAAAGTTACCGCGAGCAACCAGACCAGAAACCTGACCGTCTTTCCAAGCATCTGGAAGGGCTGGCAATGGTGCAATGTAGCCAGTGTGTGATTGAAGAAGCATTTCTGCAATTCCACTGGTTGCTCCAAAGTTTCCATCGATTTGGAAAGGTGCGTGCGTATCCCAAAGGTTTTCTAGGGTTGAATATTTGAGCTGTTCAGCGAGCAAGCGATGGGCACGGTTACCGTCTAAGAGACGAGCCCAGAGGTTGATTTTATTGGCCTTAGACCAACCAGTACCGCCATCTCCGCGATGGTTCAAAGTTGCACGCGCAGCTTCTAAGTATTCAGCCTGGTCCTTGCTAAAGAGCGTACCTGGGAAGAGACCTACCAGATGGGAAACGTGGCGGTGGTTGTTTTCAATGCCTTCATTAGTGAATTGTGGGCTGTCTTCTTCGTACCATTCCTTGATACGTCCCTCATTGTTGATATGAAGGGGTTTTAGTTTGTCAAATTTAGCCTTGACCTCTGTGACTAAGTCTTGGTCGACTTTCAGATGGTTGGCAACTTCCATGTAGTCATGGAATAGCTGCCAGACTAGTGATTGGTCAAAGGTATTTCCAATGGTAATAGTACCGTGTTCAGGTGAATAGGATGGAGAAGATACCCAACGGTCGCTGGCCTGGTCATAGTGTAAGAAGGAATTCCAGAACTTAGCTGTTTCCTTGAGCATTGGATAAATCTTTTCTTTTAGATAACTTTCATCCTTGGTGAATTTATAGTAGTCATAGACGTTCTGCATCATCCAGGCATTAGCTGCTGGAGACCAACCCCAATAGTAATTCCAACCAGGAGTAGTCCAACCAAATGGTGTCGCCTGTGTATGAACCAGCCATCCATTTTCTTGTCCATCTTTGGATTCGATACCGGCGTATTCCTTAGCAGCGATACGGCCATAGTAACGCATATCGTCAATGTAATTGATCATTGGCTTGGCTGTTTCAGCTAGATTGCTCATGTAGGCTGGCCAATAGTTCATTTGCAAGTTGACATTGAGGTGGTAGTCAGCGTTCCAAGGTGGATTGTCTACAGCATTCCAGACTCCTTGTAGGTTGGCAGGAAGGGCATCTGTCCGATCACGAGATGAACTAATCAATAAATAACGTCCGTATTGGAAGAAGAGTTCTTCCAGTTTTTGCCCTTTGCTAGGGTTATAGGTCTGAAGGGCCTCTTTTGTCGTTTGAGCAGTATTGCTTCCACCTAGGTTTAGTTTGACGCGGTTAAAGAGGCTTTGATAGTCTTTGATATGGTTCTTTTTAAGTGTCTCGTAGTCTTTGCCCCTAGCTGCTTCTACAATGCCTTTAACTGTTTTTTCGAGGTCAATGTCTTTGCGATAGTTTGTTTTTGGATTCTGAGCAAAGTTAGTCTTGGCACTGAGTAAAAGCGTAGCGTAGCTAGCTCCTGTGATTGTTAAACTATCCTCATGGACAGTAACTTTTCCGTCCGTTTTAATTCCTAGATAGGATGCGAACTGGAGGCCATTATCTTTGACTGTACCTTTTAGTAGGATACCATTTGGGTCTGTCGTAACATGGCCACTCTTGTAGTTAGAATATTCCGCTGAGTAGTCTCCGTTAGCAAGTAGATCTTCTGTTAAGCTATTCCAAACTGTAAAATCAAGTTTTTTGTCCCCTTTTTGGGTCAAGTGGGTCACGGTGACATCATCAGGGTAACTTGAGAAGGTTTCTCTTTTAAAGGTCGTTCCATCTTGGGTGTAAGAAGTTGTAGTAGTGGCTTCTGTGATATCCAAACCACGGTGATAGTCTGTAACTGTATCCAGCCCCTTTTTCTGGTTATTGAAGACCATGAAGATATCACCAAAGGCTAGATAACGTCCATACTGGGCGTTGTTTGGTCCAACTAGATTTTGTTCAGCTAATCGTTTGGCTTTTTGGCGATCTCCGTCTTCAAGAGCCTTACGAATTTCTGCTAAAATTTTATACCGTTCCTGATAGTTTCCTCCGTTATAGTCGGTACTGTCGGGACGCGGACCACCTGACCAAAGAGTTTTTTCGTTGTATTGGATTCTCTCCTCGCCGATGAGACCAAAAACCTTAGCACCCATTTCACCATTCCCAACTGGGAGTGCTTGTTTTTCCCAGCCATCATAGGAAGGAGCTGTTGGTCGATCATAGTTTAGCTGATAGTTGCTTTGTTCTGTCACAGGTAGTTCTTGTTTTTCGGTTTCCTTATTTTCATTAGGTTTTACAATAGCCTCAGTACTGGCTTGATTAGTTGTAGCAGAAGTAACATCAGCATTAGCGGGTTTACTTTCAGAAGAACTATTATTAGCTAGAACTGGTTTTGTATGATCAATTGGCACGTTTGGCTGTGTATGCTCAGTTGATTCACTTGCTTTCGTTATAGTGTCTGTCTTAACTGTAGTTTTCTCTAATGCAGGCTCGTTTTGCTTTACTTCAATAGTATCAGCAGAGACGGTATGACTAGCTAGAAAAACCGCTCCAAGCAAAACAGAGGCTGTGCCGACTGTTAGCTTTCGAATACTGTAGCGACAGGATTTCTCCCTCCAAATTTTTTCCATAGAAACCTCCTTTATTGATTAAAAGCGCTTTCATTTTTAATGAGGCGAACTTTTGTTTCTATATTGTATTATTAATCTAATTTTACCAGCTAATGAAGTGTTGTCAAGAGGATTAGAGAAGGATATATATTTGATATTGTTTTGTATTAAAAAAGTGGAGGAAACGAATGGTAAGAGAGTGTATTTTTTATATTCTTTCTAGTTTTGACTAGAACAATAAGCCAACTTTATTACAGCATACCCATTCCTGAAAGCGTAAAACAAACTAGTCAGGGTGGCTAGTTTATGGTATAATGAAAGAGACTCAAAAAGAAACAGGAGAAAAATGATGGATTTACTTTTAGCAATTGTATTGATTGTGCTAGCTTTTCTAGGAGGAGCTCTTGGGGGAATGTACTTGGTTCGTAAGCAAATTGAAAAAGAATTCGCTGACAACCCACGTTTGAATGCTGAAGCAGTTCGTACTCTTTTGAGTGCAAATGGTCAAAAACCAAGCGAAGCTAAGGTACAACAAGTTTACCACCAAATCATCCGCCAACAAAAAGCAGCCCTTGCTAACAATAAAAAGAAAAAATAAATAAGGAAAAGTCTGGGATGAAAGTTCCAGACTTCTCACTATGTTGGCTATGGTTTAGGGATGAGACTTTTTCCTTGCATTCTATTGATATTTGATTATGATTAAGAGAGATAGTAGTTGTTGAAGCTGTCCTTCAGTTCTTAAAGACAAGTAATCATAATGAACTATCAATCAGAAAGAAGACTAGAAAGAAGACTGTATGGATAATCGACCAATTGGTTTTTTGGATTCGGGTGTCGGGGGCTTGACCGTTGTGCGCGAGCTCATGCGCCAGCTTCCCCATGAAGAAATCGTCTATATTGGAGATTCGGCACGGGCGCCTTACGGGCCCCGTCCTGCTGAGCAAATTCGTGAATATACTTGGCAGTTGGTCAACTTTCTTTTGACCAAGGATGTCAAAATGATTGTCATTGCTTGTAATACTGCGACTGCGGTCGTCTGGGAAGAAATTAAGGCTCAACTAGATATTCCTGTCTTGGGTGTGATTTTGCCAGGAGCTTCAGCAGCCATCAAGTCCAGCCAAGGTGGGAAAATCGGAGTGATTGGAACGCCTATGACGGTCCAATCTGACATCTACCGTCAGAAAATCAACGATTTGGATCCGGACTTACAGGTGGAGAGTTTGGCCTGTCCCAAGTTTGCTCCCTTGGTGGAGTCTGGTGCTCTGTCAACCAGTGTCACCAAGAAAGTGGTCTATGAAACCCTGCGTCCCTTGGTTGGAAAGGTGGATAGCCTGATTTTGGGCTGTACCCATTATCCACTGCTCAGACCTATTATTCAAAATGTCATGGGGCCCAAGGTTCAGCTCATCGATAGTGGAGCAGAGTGCGTACGAGATATCTCAGTCTTACTTAATTATTTTGAAATCAATCGTGGTCGCGATGCTGGACCACTCAATCACCGTTTTTACACAACAGCCAGCAGCCAAAGTTTTGCACAAATTGGTGAAGAATGGCTGGAAAAAGAGATTTATGTGGAGCATGTAGAATTATGACAAATAAAATTTATGAATACAAGGATGACCAGGACTGGTATGTCGGGTCCTATGGTATTTTTGGTGGCGTCCGGACGTTGACGGATGATGACTTGGATTTTCCTCTATTGGAGTTTGCCCAAAGATTTCGAGATGAGGATCGAGGTTTTCCTGTTTCTGTTACTGTTTTACGCTATGGTTCTCTCTATCGTTTATTGTCTTTTGTGGTAGATATCCTTAACCAAGAAATGGGACGAAATGTGGAAGTCATCCAACGTCAGGGGGCTTTGCTCTTGGTTGAAAATGGGCAACTCCTGCATGTAGAATTACCCAAAGAAGGTGTTGATGTAGAAGCCTTCTTTGAGACAAACAAGGTCAGAGAAACCTTGTTGATTGCGACTCGTAACGAGGGCAAGACCAAGGAATTTCGAGCTATCTTTGACAAGCTAGGCTACGATGTGGAAAATCTCAATGACTATCCTGACCTACCTGAAGTAGCAGAAACAGGCATGACCTTCGAAGAAAATGCCCGCCTTAAGGCAGAAACTATTTCTCAATTAACGGGCAAGATGGTTTTGGCAGATGATTCTGGACTGAAAGTTGATGTCCTTGGTGGCTTGCCAGGCGTCTGGTCAGCTCGTTTTGCAGGTGTGGGAGCAACTGACCGTGAAAACAATGCTAAACTCTTGCACGAATTGGCCATGGTCTTTGAACTCAAGGACCGCTCGGCTCAATTCCATACAACCCTAGTCGTAGCCAGTCCAAACAAGGAAAGTTTGGTTGTTGAAGCAGACTGGCCTGGCTACATTAACTTTGAACCTAAGGGTGAAAATGGATTTGGTTACGATCCTCTCTTCCTTGTAGGAGAGACAGGCAAGTCCTCAGCTGAATTAACCCTTGAAGAAAAAAATAGTCAATCTCACCGTGCCTTAGCCGTTAAGAAACTTTTGGAGGTATTTCCATCATGGCAAAGCAAACCATCATTGTAATGAGCGATTCTCATGGCGATAGCTTGATTGTGGAAGAAATCCGTGATCGCTATGTAGGCAAAGTTGATGCCGTTTTTCATAATGGCGATTCTGAACTGCGTCCTGATTCTCCCCTTTGGGAAGGCATCCGTGTTGTTAAAGGGAACATGGACTTCTACGCCGGCTACCCAGAACGTTTGGTGACCGAGCTTGGTTCGACCAAGATTATCCAAACTCATGGTCACTTGTTTGACATCAATTTCAACTTTCAAAAGTTGGACTACTGGGCTCAGGAGGAAGAGGCCGATATCTGTCTCTATGGTCACTTGCATGTGCCAAATGCTTGGATGGAAGGAAAGACTCTTTTTCTAAATCCAGGTTCCATCAGTCAACCACGTGGGACCATCAGAGAATGTCTCTATGCTCGTGTGGAGATTGATGATAGTTATTTTAAAGTGGACTTTTTGACACGAGACCATGAGGTGTATCCAGGCTTGTCCAAGGAGTTTAGCCGATGATTGCCAAGGAGTTTGAGACTTTCTTGTTGGGGCAAGAAGAAACTTTTTTGACCCCTGCTGAAAATCTAGCTGTGTTGATTGATACCCACAATGCGGATCATGCAACCCTCTTGCTCAGTCAGATGACCTATACCCGTGTTCCTGTTGTGACAGATGAAAAACAGTTTGTTGGGACGATTGGGCTCAGAGATATTATGGCTTATCAGATGGAGCATGACTTGAATCAAGAAATTATGGCGGATACGGATATTGTTCATATGACCAAAACGGATGTAGCGGTTGTTTCGCCTGATTTTACCATTACGGAGGTCTTGCACAAGCTGGTAGATGAGTCCTTCTTGCCTGTTGTAGATGCGTCAGGGATTTTCCAAGGGATCATCACGCGCAAGTCTATCCTCAAGGCAGTGAATGCCCTCTTGCATGACTTTAGTAAGGAATATGAGATTCGATGCAAATGAGAGACAGAATTTCAGATTTTTTAGAGGAAAAGCAGGGCTTGTCTGCCAATTCCAAGCAGTCCTATAAGTATGATCTGGAGCAATTTTTAGACATTGTGGGCGAGCGGATTTCTGAGACCAGTCTCAAGATTTACCAAGCCCAGCTAGCCAATCTAAAAATCAGTGCCCAGAAGCGGAAGATTTCGGCCTGTAATCAATTTCTCTACTTCCTCTATCAAAAAGGAGAAGTGGATAGCTTCTACCGTTTGGAATTAGTCAAACAAGCTGAAAAGAAGACCGAAAAACCAGAACTCTTAGACCTAGACTCTTTTTGGCAGGAAAGCGACTATCCAGAGGGACGCTTACTGGCGCTTCTTATCTTGGAAATAGGGCTCTTGCCAAGTGAGATTTTAGCCCTCAAGGTTGCGGATATTAATCTGGATTTTCAGGTGTTGCGAATTAACAAGGCTTCCCAACAGAGGATTGTCACCATTCCCACAACCTTGCTTTCAGAGTTGGAACCCTTGATGGGGCGGACCTATCTTTTTGAAAGGACAGGGAAAGCCTATTCTCGTCAGTGGGCCTTCCGTCAGCTAGAAGCTTTTGTCAAGGAGAAAGGTTTTCCAGCACTATCAGCCCAAGCCTTGCGGGAACAGTTCATTCTAAGACAAATAGAAAAGAAGGTCGATTTGTACGAAATTGCAAAAAAATTAGGATTAAAAACAGTCCTGACCTTAGAAAAATATAGATAATGGATATTAAATTAAAAGATTTTGAAGGGCCCCTGGACTTGCTCTTGCATCTGGTTTCTAAGTACCAGATGGATATCTACGATGTGCCCATTACGGAAGTCATAGAACAGTATCTAGCTTATGTTTCAACCCTGCAGGCCATGCGTCTGGAAGTGACGGGCGAGTACATGGTTATGGCTAGTCAGCTCATGCTGATCAAGAGTCGCAAGCTCTTACCAAAGGTAGCGGAAGTGACAGATTTGGAAGATGACCTGGAGCAGGATCTTCTCTCTCAAATCGAAGAATACCGCAAGTTCAAGCTCTTGGGTGAGCATTTGGAAGCCAAGCACCAAGATCGGGCCCAGTATTATTCTAAAGCACCGACAGAGTTGATTTACGAAGATGCGGAGCTTGTGCATGACAAGACGACCATTGACCTCTTTTTGGCTTTTTCAAATATCCTAGCCAAGAAAAAAGAGGAGTTTGCTCAGAATCATACAACTATCCTGCGGGATGAGTATAAGATTGAGGACATGATGGTCATCGTGAAAGAGTCCTTGACTGGACGAGATCAGTTGCGCTTGCAGGATTTGTTCAAGGAAGCCCAGAATGTCCAAGAGGTTATTACCCTCTTTTTGGCAACCCTAGAGTTAATCAAAACCCAGGAGCTGATTCTCGTGCAAGAGGAGAGTTTCGGAGATATCTATCTCATAGAAAAGAAGGAAGAAAGTCAAGTGGCACAAAGCTAGACTTGATAGAGAGGAAAGATGAGTACTTTAGCAAAAATAGAAGCGCTCTTGTTTGTAGCGGGTGAAGATGGGATTAGAGTCCGCCAGTTAGCTGAACTCCTCTCTCTGCCACCGACAGGTATCCAACAGAGTTTAGAAAAATTAGTCCAGAAGTATGAAAAGGACACTGATTCCAGTTTGGCTCTGATTGAGACAGGTGGGGCTTATAGATTGGTGACCAAGCCTCAGTTTTCAGAGGTTTTGAAGGAATATTCCAAGGCGCCTATCAACCAGAGTTTATCTCGGGCTGCCCTTGAGACCTTGTCCATCATTGCCTATAAGCAGCCCATTACACGGATAGAAATTGATGCCATCCGTGGGGTCAACTCGAGTGGGGCCTTGGCAAAGTTGCAGGCCTTTGACTTGATACGAGAAGACGGGAAAAAAGAAGTGTTGGGTCGCCCCAACCTCTATGTGACTACAGATTATTTCCTAGATTATATGGGAATTAACCATTTGGAAGAATTACCAGTGATTGATGAGCTTGAGATTCAAGCCCAAGAAAGCCAATTATTTGGTGAAAGGATAGAAGAAGATGAGAATCAATAAGTATATTGCCCACGCAGGTGTGGCCAGTAGGAGAAAAGCAGAAGAGTTGATCAAGCAAGGCTTGGTGACGGTCAACGGCCAAGTGGTGCGTGAACTCGCAACGACCATTAAGTCAGGCGATAAGGTCGAAGTGGAAGGTCAGCCTATCTACAATGAAGAAAAGGTCTATTATCTGCTTAACAAACCACGCGGTGTCATTTCCAGCGTGACAGATGACAAGGGTCGTAAGACGGTTGTGGACCTCTTGCCCAACGTGAAGGAGCGTATTTATCCTGTTGGACGTTTGGACTGGGATACATCCGGTGTTTTGATTTTGACCAATGATGGGGACTTTACGGATGAGATGATTCACCCCCGTAATGAGATTGACAAGGTCTATGTCGCGCGTGTTAAAGGTGTGGCCAATAAGGATAATCTCCGCCCCTTGACCCGTGGACTTGAGATTGATGGTAAGAAAACCAAGCCGGCTGTATATGAGATTCTCAAAGTGGACCCAGTTAAAAATCGCTCAGTAGTACAGTTGACCATCCATGAAGGGCGTAACCATCAGGTTAAAAAGATGTTTGAAGCTATCGGCCTCCAAGTGGACAAGTTATCACGGACCCGTTTTGGGCACCTAGACTTGACAGGCCTTCGTCCAGGTGAATCCCGTCGCCTTAACAAAAAAGAAATCAGCCAACTACACACCATGGCTGTAACCAAGAAATAATGAAACGAATTTTAATAGCGTCTGTGCGCTTTTACCAACGGTTTATCTCGCCAGCCTTTCCCCCCTCTTGTCGCTTTGAGCCGACTTGTTCAAATTACATGATTCAGGCTATTGAAAAACATGGCTTTAAGGGTGTTTTGATGGGCTTGTCTCGGATTTTACGTTGCCATCCCTGGTCGAAAACAGGTAAGGACCCCGTCCCAGACCATTTTTCACTCAAACGGAATCATAAATAAAACGAATTACAATGGTGATTCGTTTTTTCACAAGTAGTTTTATCTGGAATGATGATTCCCGCTATCCTTCTCCTATAAAAAGTGGTAAAATGGATGGAAGAAAGAAGGAACTGAAATGACAACATTATTTTCAAAAATCAAAGAAGTAACAGAACTTGCTGCGATCTCAGGTCATGAAGCGCCTGTCCGTGCTTATCTTCGTGAAAAGTTGACACCGCACGTGGATGAAGTGGTGACAGATGGCTTGGGTGGTATTTTTGGTATCAAACATTCAGAAGCTGCAGATGCGCCGCGCGTCTTGGTCGCTTCTCATATGGATGAAGTTGGTTTTATGGTCAGCGAGATCAAGCCAGACGGTACCTTCCGTGTGGTTGAAATTGGTGGCTGGAACCCCATGGTAGTCAGCAGTCAACGTTTCAAACTCTTGACTCGTGATGGTCGTGAAATTCCTGTGATTTCGGGTTCTGTCCCTCCACATTTGACTCGTGGAAAGGGTGGACCAACTATGCCAGCCATTGCAGATATCGTCTTTGATGGCGGTTTTGCGGATAAGGCTGAGGCAGAAAGCTTTGGCATCCGTCCTGGCGACACCATCGTGCCAGATAGTTCTGCAATCTTGACAGCCAATGAAAAAAATATCATCTCAAAAGCTTGGGACAATCGCTACGGTGTGCTCATGGTTAGTGAGTTGGCAGAAGCCCTGTCAGGTCAAAAACTTGGCAATGAACTCTATCTGGGTTCTAACGTCCAAGAAGAAGTTGGTCTCCGCGGTGCTCATACATCTACAACCAAGTTTGATCCAGAAGTCTTCCTAGCAGTTGATTGCTCACCAGCAGGTGATGTTTATGGCGGTCAAGGCAAGATTGGGGATGGAACCTTGATTCGTTTCTACGATCCAGGTCACCTGCTTCTCCCAGGTATGAAGGATTTCCTTTTGACAACGGCTGAAGAAGCTGGTATCAAGTACCAATACTACTGTGGAAAAGGCGGAACAGACGCTGGCGCAGCTCATCTGAAAAATGGTGGTGTCCCATCTACAACAATCGGTGTTTGCGCTCGTTATATCCATTCTCATCAAACCCTCTACGCTATGGATGACTTCCTAGAAGCTCAAGCTTTCTTGCAAGCCTTGGTGAAGAAATTGGATCGTTCAACAGTTGATTTGATTAAAAATTATTAAACCATAAGGGAGGTGGTAGGGATGGTAGAACCAAACCTAGAAAGCCTTGTAAAAGATCTTTACAATCATGCTCGACATGATTTGAGTGAAGATTTAGTTGCTGCTCTCCTAGAGACTGCTAAAAAACTGCCTTCTACAAATGAGCAATTGCTGGCAGTCCGTCTCTCGGGTCTAGTCAATCGTGAATTGCTCCTAAATCCTAAACATCCGGCACCTGAGTTGCTCAACTTGGCTCGCTTTATCAAAAGAGAAGAAGCTAAGTACAGAGGAACTGCAGCTTCTGCGATTATGTATGGGGAGCTCTTTAAAATGCTTTGATTCCATTGTGGATCAAAGCATTTTTTATATGGTAGAAAAGCAATTCTTGGTTAGGAAAAGAAAAAAGCCATCCCATTCAGGATAGCTTCTTGGTTCTTAGATTTGTTCAGCGATGACCTTTTCAGCAAGGTTCATGGCGTGGTCAGATACACGAGTATAGTGGGAAATGATGTCGATAAAGTTGACCCCAGCTTGTGTTGAACACTCACCCTTGTTGAGGCGTTTGATGTGGGTCTTTCTGAGAACACGCTCCATATTGTTGATTTCTTTATGGCGTTCAATCAGACTTTGAGCTTTTTCAATATCATTGTTTTCCACGCTATCAAGGGCATCCTTGATAAAGCCAGTGGTTTTTTGATAGATATCAGCCAATTCCTGCAAAGCAGCTTCAGAAAACTCAACATTTTTACGTTGAAGGTAGTCAGTCAGATTGATTAGGGCCTCAGCGTGATCCCCAATCCGTTCCAAATCACGGGATGAATCAAGGATGTTGGTCAGCACTTCACTTTCTTTCTGGCTAAGGGCTTCACTTGAAAGAGTAATAAGGTAACGAGTCAATTTTTCATCAATGGTATTGATGGCTTCTTCCGTCTTGTGGCCTTTTTCAGCAACCTTTTCATTGAGGTCAATGATGTAGTTGTATGAAAGGTCAAAGGCTTTGGAAGCATAATTTCCCAAGTGAAGGAGTTCTTTCTTTGCATTTCCGAGAGCGATTGATGGAGCTTGTTTAATCAAATGCTCATCAAGATAAAGTGGCTCGTACTTCACAACTTCATCTTCACCAGGGATGAGCTTGGTTACAAAGTAGGCTAAGGCACCGATGAAGGGAAATTGGATAATAGTATTTGTGATATTAAAGGTTCCGTGGGCGAAGGCAATGGTCATTTCTGGAGCCAGATTGAGTGTAGATTCAAACCATTGAATCAAGCCAGTGAAAGGTACAAGGAAGACAATACAGATAACCGTACCAATCACGTTAAAGGCGACATGGGCACCAGCAACACGTTTGGCAGCGATATTGGCTCCAAGAGAAGCAATAATAGCTGTAATGGTCGTTCCGATATTATCACCAAACAAGACTGGTAGGGCACCTTGTAGATCAATCAAACCACTTGCGTAAAGATTCTGTAGGATACCGATAGTTGCGGAAGAAGCTTGAATGAGTAGGGTTAGTCCAGTTCCGACAAAGACACCTAGAATAGGGCTCTTACTTAGTTCAACCATATAGTCTCTAAAGACTTGCAGGTCTTTTAGAGGTTCCATTGCACCGCTCATAAGATTGAGAGCGAAGAAGATACCACCTACACCAAAAATGATACGCCCGATGTTATTGATAGAGCGATTCTTGGTGAAGAAGAGACAAATCGCTCCGATGAAAAGCATTGGTAAGGCGTAATCTCCTAGCTTAAAACCGATGATAAAGGATGTAACGGTAGTTCCAATATTGGCACCCATGACAATACCGATAGCTTGACGCAAGGTCAAAAGTCCTGCGCTGACTAGCCCCACTGTAATGACTGTGACACCAGAACTTGACTGAATTAGCGCCGTCATACCGATACCAACTAGCACACCGAAGAACGGATTGCTGGTATATTTGTCAATGTAAAAACGAAGGCGATCTCCAGCAGCTTGTTGCAAACCGTCTCCCATGGTCTTGATACTATATAAGAATAGTCCCAGACCACCTAAAAAGTGAAATAAAATTTCCTGCCAATTAATGGACATTTCTTTTTCCTCCGAAAAATAATAACGGAATTTCTCCTATTCTATTTTAAAGGATAAAAGTAAATCTAACAAGTGTTAAGCTAAGATTTTAGAAAGAAAATTCGTTAGAATGGGCCTTGATTATATTAATTTTACCAATTTCTAACCTAGATATAGGTATTTCCTTTTATATATTGACATTTAAAAGAAATATTTTAAAATGAGGGAGGAATTATCTTGGTCCCTGTGATTGGGATAAAAATTTTATAAAGAAAGTTAAGCGCTTTCTTTTGTGTAGCAAAATCAATCTTTTAGGAGGAGAAAATGAAGAATCCATTTTTTGAAAGACGTTGTCGTTACAGTATCCGTAAGTTATCAGTAGGAGCCTGCTCACTGATGATTGGGGCTGTTTTATTTGCTGGTCCAGCCTTGGCAGAAGAAACTGCAGTTCCTGAAAATAAGGGAGTCAATACAGAGCTTGTTTCAGGAGAGAGTGAGCATCCAACTAATGAAGCTGACAAGCAGCATGAAGGAGAACAGACTAGAGAAAACAAGTTAGAAAAGGCAGAAGGAGTAGCGACAGCATCTGAAACTGTTTCGCCAGCAAGCAATGAAGCTGCAACTACTGAAACTGCAGAAGCAGCTAGCGCAGCTAAACCAGAGGAAAAAGCAAGTGAGGTGGCTGCAGAAACACCATCTGCAGAAGCAAAACCTAAGTTTGACAAGGAAACAGAAGCAAAGCCTGAAGCAACTAGCCAAGGGGATGAGTCTAAGCCAGCAGCAGAAGCTAATAAGACTGAAAAAGAAGTCCAGCCAGATGTCCCTAAAAATACGGAAAAAACATTAAAACCAAAGGAAATCAAGTTTAATTCTTGGGATGAATTGTTGAAATGGGAACCAGGTGCGCGTGAGGATGATCCCATCAATCGTTCTTCTGTTGAACTTGCTAAGCGCCATAGAGGCCAGTTGGTGAATGAAAAAGCAAGTAGAAGAGCCAAGGTTCAGGCGCTAGCAAATACCAATTCAAAGGCTAAAGATCACGCTTCTGTTGGTGGAGAAGAATTCAAGGCCTACGCCTTTGACTACTGGCAATACTTGGATTCAATGGTCTTCTGGGAAGGTCTCGTTCCAACTCCTGACGTTATTGATGCAGGTCACCGTAACGGGGTTCCTGTATATGGTACACTCTTCTTCAACTGGTCTAATAGTATTGCAGACCAAGAGAAATTTGTTGCTGCTTTGAAACAAGATGAGGATGGAACATTCCCTATTGCACGAAAACTTGTAGACCTTGCTAAGTACTATGGCTTTGATGGGTATTTTATTAACCAAGAAACAACAGGTGACTTAGTGACGCCACTTGGTGAAAAAATGCGTCAATTCATGCTCTATACAAAAGAATATGCGGCAAAAGTCAACCATCCAATCAAGTATGCTTGGTACGATGCCATGACCTATAAATATGGTCGTTACCACGAAGATGGTCTAGGTGATTACAACTACCAGTTCATGCAAAAAGAAGGTGACAAGGTCCCTGCGGATCAATTCTTTGCCAATTTCAACTGGAATAAGGAAAAGAATGACCACTCTGTAGAAATGGCAAAATGGCTGGAACGTAGCCAATATGATGTCTTTGCAGGATTGGAATTGCAACAAGGTGGTTCTTATAAGACAAAAGTTAAATGGGATGCCCTTTTAGATGAAAAAGGCAAGTTACGTTTGTCACTTGGACTCTTTGCACCAGATACAATTACCAGTCTAGGAAAAACAGGTGAAGATTACCATAAAAACGAAGATATCTTCTTCACAGGTTACCAAGGAGATCCGACAGCTCAAAAACCAGCGGACAAAGAGTGGTATGGGATTGCTAATTTAGTTGCAGACCGCACACCAGCAGTAGGCCGGACCTTCACTACTTCCTTTAATACAGGCCATGGTAGAAAGTGGTTTGTAGACGGAAAGGTTTCTAAGGATTCTGAGTGGAACTACCGTTCGGTTTCAGGTATCTTGCCAACATGGCGCTGGTGGCAGACTTCAACAGGGGAAAAACTTCGTGCAGAATATGATTTTACAGATGCCTACAATGGCGGAAATTCCCTTAAATTCTCAGGTAATGTAGCTGGTAAGACGGACCAGGATGTGAATTTGTATTCTACTAAGTTAGAAGTAACTGAGAAAACCAAACTTCGTGTTGCCCACAAGGGAGGAAAAGGCTCGAAAGTTTTTATGGCCTTTTCTACAACCCCAGACTACAAATTCGATGATGCAGATGCATGGAAAGAGCTAACCTTTTCTGACAACTGGATAAATGAAGAATTTAATCTCAGCTCACTAGCAGGTAAAACCATCTATGCAGTCAAACTCTTCTTCGAGCATGAAGGAGCTGTAAAAGATTATCAGTTTAACCTAGGTCAATTAACAATTTCAGACAATCACCAAGCACCACAAGCGCCTACAGGTCTCTCTGTGGTGAAACAGTCTCTTAAGAATGCCCAAGAAGCTGAAGCAGTGGTTCAATTTGCGGGTAATCAAGATGCGGATTTCTATGAAGTCTACGAAAAAGATGGGGATAACTGGCGTTTGTTGACAGGTTCATCTGCTTCAACCATCTACTTGCCAAAAGTTAGCCGCTCTGCTAATGCGACTGGTACGACGCAAGAATTGAAAGTCGTTGCAGTTGGTAAAAATGGCCTTCGTTCAGAAGCTGCGACGACATCCTTTAACTGGGGCATGACTGTTCAGGATACGACTCTCCCAAGACCTTTGGCTGAAAATATTGTTCCAGGGGCAACGGTTATCGGTAGCACTTTCCCGAATACCGAAGGTGGAGAAGGTATTGAAGGTATGTTGAACGGTACCATTACCAGTCTTTCAGACAAGTGGTCTTCAGGACAATTGAGCGGTAGTGTCGATATTCGTTTGACTCAACCACGTCGTGTTGTCAGATGGGTGATGGATCATGCGGGAGCTGGTGGTGAGTCTGTTAACGATGGTCTGATGAACACCAAGGATTTTGATCTTTACTACAAGGATACAGATGGCGAGTGGAAACTAGCTAAGGAAGTCCGTGGTAATAAAGCGCACGTTACGGATATCACTCTTGACAAACCAATTACTGCCCAAGACTGGCGTTTGCATGTCATTACATCTGATAACGGAACACCTTGGAAGGCCATTCGTATCTACAACTGGAAGATGTACGAAGCCTTGGACACTGAAAGTCAAAATATTCCAATGGCTAAGGTAGCTGCTCGTTCACTTGGAAACCACCAAGTTCAACTAGGCTTCTCTGATGTTCCGGCAGGCGCAACCATCACCGTTTATGACAAGGCTAATTCACAAACACCAATTGCAACCTTGAAGACTGAAACTGGTGGTGACTTGGCAACAGCTCCATTGGCCTTTGACAAACAACCAAAACTCCTCTACTATCGTACCCAACTTCCTGGCAAAGAAATCAGTAACACCTTGGCTGTAGCGATTCCACAGGATGAGAGAAAAATTGCTGCAGTTAGCCTTGAAAAAGGACCTAAAAAGACAGTTTATAAAGAAGGAGAAAAACTGGACCTCAGAGGCGGAACACTCCGTGTTCAATACGAAGGGGGACAAGTCGACGAGCTGATTAACCTTACTCACTCAGGTGTGACGGTATCTGGATACGACGCTCATCAAAAAGGGGAACAAAACCTAACACTGCAATACCTTGGTTTACCAGTGTCAGGTGATCTGAAAGTCCAAGTGACAGGACAGGATGAAGGAAAACCAAAAGAAGTAGCGGGCTTGTATATTACTAAGAAACCAAAAACAGACTATCTAGTAGGAAATCAACTGGATCTCTCTGAAGGTCGCTTTGGTGTTCTCTATGATGACGAGACAGAAGAGACTCACAGCTTTACTGATGAAGGTGTTGAAATCACGGGCTACGATGCTCAGAAGACTGGACGCCAGACCTTGAGCCTGCATTACAAGGGGCACACAGCTGAGTTTGATGTCTTGGTTTCTCCAAAGGCTGCAGTTAATGATGAATACCTTAAACAAGAAATCACTGCTGCCCAAGGCCGTCAGTCAACCCTTGCCTATACCTTCTCAAGTGAGGATAAACAAGCTGTACTAGTAGAGAAACTCAATGCAGCGAAAGCTGTTGCAGAAAACCACAATGCTAGCCAAGAAGAAGTCAACCGGGCTTTGAATGAGTTGAAACAAGCAGGGACAGACTTGGATGGAAATCAACGTTATCAGACAGCTAGAGAAGAATTGGAAGGTTTGCTCGAATCTATCCGTGAAAAAGATCCTAAAGCTGAGTTGATTGAACAAGCAGAAACTTTGTTGGCTTCAGAGATGCCAACTCCACAAGCTTTTGCGGACATGAAAGAAAAGCTGAATAAGAAACTAGCCCCTGCAGAAGAAAGTCATCATGTTGGTAGCATGGATCCAAGTGAAGTAGCCCCAACAGTTGAGGTCCTCCCTGAACTAGTTGTTGAAACTGAAACAACAGTCTATGAACGTCAAGAGCGACCAAATGTGAACCTTCTTAAAGGTCAACGTCAACTTGTCCAAAAAGGAGAAGAAGGGCAAATTCGTCGTCTAGTAGAAG
This sequence comes from Streptococcus chosunensis, assembly GCF_003626515.1. Classification (GTDB taxonomy): domain Bacteria; phylum Bacillota; class Bacilli; order Lactobacillales; family Streptococcaceae; genus Streptococcus; species Streptococcus chosunensis. The sequence goes on from NZ_RBCK01000002.1 coordinate 395,263, forward strand.
TAGATGTCCAAGGTAAACACACCCTTCGTTCAACTGAAATTCTCAAGGAAGCTGTTCCAGAGATTACCGAAGTAGGTACAAAAGTTCTATCAAGCAATCAACCAGCAGAAGGAGTAAAAGACCTAGTTTTAGAAATTCCGAAACTAGAAATTGAAGAGGATACAGTGGCCTTCAAACACCAAGAACGTCCAAATCCAAATCTCCCAGTCGGTCAACGTCAACTTGTCCAAGCAGGAGTTGAGGGACAAATTCGTCGCTTGGTTGAAGTAGATAGTCAAGGCAATCGTACTCTTCGTTCAACTGAAATTCTCAAGGAAGCTGTTCCAGAGATTACCGAAGTAGGTACAAAAGTTCTATCAAGCAATCAACCAGCAGAAGGAGTAAAAGACCTGGTTCTAGAAACTCCGAAACTAGAAGTTGAAAAAATTGCAGTATCCTTTGAACGTCAAGAACGTCCAAACTCAGAGCTTCTCAAAGGTCAACGTCGTATTGTTCAAGCTGGAGAAGAAGGACAAATTCGTCGCTTTGTAGAAGTCGATGCCCAAGGCAATCGTACCCTTCGTTCAACAGAAGTCATCCAAGAGGCGATTCCAGAAATTGTTGAAATTGGAACAAAAGTAAAAACAGAACCAGCAGTAGCGCCTACACAAGAAAAACCATCCCAAAATACAGCAGTTAAATCAGAAGAAGCAAGCAAGCAATTGCCAAATACAGGAACTGCTGATGCCAATGAAGCCCTAATAGCAGGATTGGCAAGCCTTGGTCTTGCTAGTTTAGCCTTGACATTGAAACAGAAAAAAGAAGATGAAGATTAAATATCGAAAAATCTTGTGAAATCTTTCCTTATATTTCCAAAGTGTGATATAATAGTTTCGAATAAAATAAATAAAGGGGTTTTTGTAACATGGCAAAACTTACTGTTAAAGACGTTGACTTGAAAGGTAAAAAAGTCCTCGTTCGTGTTGACTTCAACGTACCATTGAAAGATGGCGTAATCACTAACGACAACCGTATCACAGCAGCTCTTCCAACTATTAAGTACATCATCGAACAAGGTGGACGTGCAATTCTTTTCTCTCACCTTGGACGTGTGAAAGAAGAAGCTGATAAAGCTGGTAAATCACTTGCTCCTGTAGCAGCAGACTTGGCAGCTAAATTGGGCCAAGACGTTGTTTTCCCAGGTGTTACTCGTGGTGCTGAATTGGAAGCAGCTATCAACGCTCTTGAAGATGGACAAGTTCTCTTGGTTGAAAACACTCGTTACGAAGATGTTGACGGCAAGAAAGAATCTAAAAACGATTCTGAACTTGGTAAATACTGGGCATCACTTGGAGATGGTATCTTCGTAAACGATGCATTCGGTACAGCTCACCGTGCACACGCATCTAACGTTGGTATCTCAGCAAACGTTGAAAAAGCAGTTGCTGGTTTCCTTCTTGAAAACGAAATTGCCTACATCCAAGAAGCAGTTGAAACTCCAGAACGTCCATTCGTAGCGATCCTTGGTGGTTCAAAAGTTTCAGACAAGATCGGTGTTATCGAAAACTTGCTTGAAAAAGCTGATAAAGTCCTTATCGGTGGTGGTATGACTTACACATTCTACAAAGCACAAGGTATCGAAATCGGTAACTCACTTGTAGAAGAAGACAAATTGGATGTTGCGAAAGCTCTTCTTGAAAAAGCAAACGGTAAATTGATCTTGCCAGTTGACTCAAAAGAAGCAAACGCCTTTGCTGGTTACACTGAAGTGCGTGACACTGAAGGTGAAGCAGTTTCTGAAGGCTTCCTTGGCCTTGATATCGGTCCAAAATCTATCGCTAAATTTGACGAAGCTTTGACTGGTGCCAAAACAGTTGTATGGAATGGACCTATGGGTGTATTTGAAAACCCAGATTTCCAAGCTGGTACAATCGGTGTGATGGACGCTATCGTGAAACAACCAGGAGTTAAATCAATCATCGGTGGTGGTGACTCAGCTGCCGCAGCGATCAACCTTGGCCGTGCAGACAAGTTCTCATGGATCTCTACTGGTGGTGGAGCATCAATGGAACTTCTTGAAGGTAAAGTTCTTCCAGGACTTGCAGCCTTGACAGAAAAATAAGATTTTATAACTAAATCAAAGAAGAGAGGGATGAAAGTTCCTCTTTTCTTTTGCTCAAAATAAAAACGCTTCCTCTCAACTATTGCTCATAAAATCACCCAAATTATGATAAAATGGAAATAGAAAGTTGAGATTATGAGTTATTTTAAAAAATATAAATTCGATAAATCCCAGTTCAAACTTGGTATGCGAACCTTTAAAACAGGTATTGCTGTTTTTCTAGTTCTCTTGATTTTTGGCTTTTTTGGCTGGAAAGGTCTTCAAATCGGTGCTTTGACAGCTGTTTTTAGCCTAAGGGAGAGTTTTGATAAGAGTGTTCATTTTGGGACTTCGCGTATTCTAGGAAATAGTATCGGTGGCCTCTATGCCCTGGTCTTCTTCCTATTAAATACCTTTTTCGATGAAGCCTTTTGGGTAACTTTAGTAGTTGTTCCAATCTGCACCATGTTAACCATTATGACAAATGTAGCCATGAATAATAAAGCAGGTGTAATTGGTGGTGTAGCAGCTATGTTAATCATTACCCTATCGATTCCGAGTGGCGAGACGATTTTGTACGTGTTTGCGCGTGTATCAGAAACTTTCATGGGAGTTTTTGTCGCAATTCTCGTAAATTACGATATTGATCGTATTCGGCTCTTTTTTGAGAAAAAAGAAAAATAATGTTACATTTTATAACATTATCAATTGACGTTTGTCTTTTTTTAGACTATAATAGACAGAAAGAAGGAAATTGTAAATGAAGGAAAAAGAATTTCGCCGAAATATGGCTGTTTTTCCTATCGGCAGTGTTATGAAGTTGACCGATTTATCGGCGCGTCAGATTCGTTATTATGAAGATCAAGAGTTGATCAAACCTGATCGAAACGAAGGGAACCGTCGCATGTATTCTTTGAATGACATGGATCGTCTGCTTGAAATCAAAGATTATATCTCTGAAGGTTATAATATCGCTGCCATTAAGAAAAAATATGCTGAACGTGAAGCGAAATCCAAGAAAGCGGTGAGTCAGACTGAGGTGCGTCGTGCACTTCACAATGAACTCCTCCAACAGGGTCGCTTTGCTTCGGTACGATCACCTTTTGGTCGCGGTTAGGCAACCGCAAGTAGTCATACATTAAGGAGAAAACTCATGCCAATCACAGCTGCAGATATTCGTCGTGAAGTCAAGGAAAAAAATGTTACCTTTATCCGTCTCATGTTCTCAGATATTTTGGGAACTATGAAAAACGTCGAAATTCCTGCTACAGATGAACAGTTAGATAAGGTCTTGTCAAACAAGGCTATGTTTGATGGATCTTCTATTGAAGGTTTTGTACGTATCAATGAGTCAGATATGTACTTGTACCCTGACTTGGATACATGGACAGTCTTCCCTTGGGGAGATGAAAATGGAAGTGTTGCAGGTTTAATCTGTGATGTCTATACAACAGAAGGTGAACCATTTGCAGGTGACCCTCGTGGCAATTTGAAACGTGCTCTTCGTCACATGGAAGAAGTAGGATTTAAATCTTTCAACCTTGGGCCAGAGCCAGAATTCTTCCTATTTAAGTTGGATGAAAATGGAGACCCAACACTTGAAGTAAATGACAAGGGTGGCTACTTTGATTTGGCACCTACTGACCTTGCGGACAATACACGTCGTGAGATTGTCAATGTCTTGACCAAAATGGGATTTGAAGTAGAAGCGAGTCACCACGAGGTTGCGGTTGGACAACACGAGATTGATTTCAAGTACGATGAAGTGCTCCGTGCCTGTGATAAGATTCAAATCTTTAAGCTCGTTGTCAAAACCATTGCTCGCAAACATGGTCTTTACGCAACCTTTATGGCCAAACCAAAATTTGGTATTGCTGGATCAGGTATGCACTGTAATATGTCCTTGTTTGATTCAGAAGGAAACAATGCCTTCTTTGATCCAAATGATCCAAAAGGAATGCAGTTGTCAGAAACAGCCTACCATTTCCTTGGTGGTTTGATCAAACATGCTTACAACTATACTGCCATCATGAATCCAACGGTTAACTCATACAAACGTTTGGTTCCAGGTTATGAAGCGCCTGTTTACATTGCTTGGGCTGGTCGTAACCGTTCGCCACTTGTGCGCGTGCCTGCTTCACGTGGTATGGGAACTCGTCTTGAGTTGCGTTCAGTAGATCCAATGGCAAACCCGTATATCGCTATGGCGGTTCTGTTGGAAGTTGGTTTACATGGTATTGAAAATAAAATCGAAGCACCAGCTCCTATTGAAGAAAATATCTATATCATGACAGCAGAAGAGCGTAAGGAAGCTGGTATCACAGACCTTCCATCAACTCTTCACAACGCCTTGAAAGCTTTGACAGAAGATGAGGTTGTCAGAGCAGCTCTTGGAGAACATATCTATACTAGCTTCCTTGAAGCTAAACGAATTGAATGGGCAAGTTATGCAACCTTCGTGTCACAATGGGAAATTGATAACTATTTAGATCTTTACTAGTATAGAAGAAAGATTGCCTGAGGGCGGTCTTTTTTCTAGGTCTTCAGACTGATTTTTAGCACTCTTGATAAAAGAGTGCTAATTTTTTGAGTTTTTGTCTTGACATTCTCTTTTAAGGGTGTATAATAGAATCATGAGTTAGCACTTGAGTGTATCGAGTGCTAATCGATCAGACAGAGAGGAGTGATGAGATGGTTACAGAGCGTCAGCAGGATATTTTAAATCTGATTATTGACATCTTTACCAAAACGCACGAACCTGTCGGATCCAAAGCCTTGCAAGAGTCTATTAACTCTAGCAGTGCTACCATTCGTAATGACATGGCAGCTCTAGAAAAGCAAGGTTTGCTTGAAAAGGCTCATACTTCAAGTGGTCGGATGCCAAGTGTTGCTGGTTTTCAGTACTATGTGAAACACTCACTGGATTTTGACCGACTAGCTGAAAATGAGGTTTATGAGATTGTCAAAGCCTTTGATCAGGAATTCTTCAAATTGGAGGATATTCTGCAAGAGGCTGCTAATCTACTGACAGACCTGAGTGGCTGTACGGTAGTAGCACTGGATGTTGAACCGAGCAGGCAACGTCTGACAGCCTTTGATATCGTCGTTCTGGGGCAACATACAGCCTTGGCAGTATTCACCTTAGACGAGTCGCGAACGGTTACGAGTCAGTTTTTGATTCCAAGGAACTTCTTGCAGGAGGACTTACTGAAGCTGAAGAGCATCATTCAGGAACGTTTCCTCGGCCACACCGTTCTAGATATTCACTACAAGATTCGGACGGAGATTCCGCAGATTATCCAGCGTTACTTTACAACAACGGACAATGTCATGGATCTCTTTGAACACATCTTTAAGGAAATGTTCAACGAAAACATTGTGGTGGCGGGCAAGGTCAATCTCTTGAACTTTGCCAATCTAGCAGCTTATCAGTTCTTTGACCAACCGCAAAAGGTGGCTCTGGAGATTCGTGAGGGGCTGCATGAGGATCAGATGCAAAATGTCCGTGTTGCGGACAGTCAAGAGTCCTGTCTAGCAGACCTAGCGGTGATTAGTAGCAAGTTCCTCATTCCTTATCGGGGAGTTGGAATTCTAGCCATTATCGGTCCAGTCAATCTGGACTACCAGCAACTAATCAACCAAGTCAATGTGGTCAACCGTGTTTTGACTATGAAGTTGACAGATTTTTACCGCTACCTCAGCAGTAATCATTATGAAGTACATTAAGATTGAAATCATTAAAGGAGGCGAAAATGGCCCAAGATATAAAAAATGAAGAAGTAGAAGAAGTTCAAGAAGAGGAAGTTGTGGAAACAACTGAAGAAACGACTCCTGAGAAATCTGAGTTGGACTTGGCAAATGAACGTGCAGATGAGTTCGAAAACAAATACCTTCGTGCTCATGCAGAAATGCAAAATATCCAACGCCGTGCCAATGAAGAGCGTCAAAACTTACAACGTTATCGCAGTCAAGACTTGGCAAAAGCGATTCTCCCATCTTTGGACAACCTTGAGCGTGCACTCGCAGTTGAAGGTTTGACAGACGACGTTAAAAAAGGATTGGAGATGGTGCAAGAAAGCTTGATTCACGCTTTGAAAGAAGAAGGAATCGAAGAAATCGCAGCTGACGGTGAATTTGACCATAACTACCATATGGCTATCCAAACTCTCCCAGCAGACGATGAACACCCAGCAGATACCATCGCACAAGTCTTCCAAAAAGGCTACAAACTCCATGACCGCATCCTACGCCCAGCCATGGTAGTGGTGTACAACTAGGCAATTTTGACGGTTGTAACATATATAATAGAAAACTTGTCCGAAACGACAATAAACTATGAAGAAAGATAAGAGGCAAGCCGGAGGCTTGCAAGGAAGATATTTCCCACCGTGGTGAAAGTTTCAGTAGCAAAAGCTACTGAAACAGGGGATTTTTGAGACAATAGGCTCAAAAATAAGTGATGAAATCCCGAAGGGAGTTGCTCACGTCCCCACCACTTAAGGGAAATATAAAAAAAGAAAATTAACTAACAAGGAGAAAAACACATGTCTAAAATTATCGGTATTGACTTAGGTACAACAAACTCAGCAGTTGCAGTTCTTGAAGGAACTGAAAGCAAAATCATCGCAAACCCAGAAGGAAACCGTACAACTCCATCTGTAGTCTCATTCAAAAACGGCGAAATCATCGTTGGTGACGCTGCAAAACGCCAAGCAGTTACAAACCCAGATACAGTTATCTCTATCAAGTCTAAAATGGGAACTTCTGAAAAAGTTTCTGCAAATGGAAAAGAATACACTCCACAAGAAATCTCAGCTATGATTCTTCAATACTTGAAAGGCTACGCTGAAGATTACCTTGGTGAAAAAGTAACCAAAGCAGTTATCACAGTTCCTGCTTACTTCAACGACGCTCAACGTCAAGCCACAAAAGACGCTGGTAAAATCGCTGGTCTTGAAGTAGAACGTATCGTCAACGAACCAACTGCAGCAGCTCTTGCTTATGGTTTGGACAAGACTGACAAAGAAGAAAAAATCTTGGTATTTGACCTTGGTGGTGGTACATTCGACGTCTCTATCCTTGAATTGGGTGACGGTGTCTTCGACGTATTGTCAACTGCAGGGGATAACAAACTTGGTGGTGACGACTTTGACCAAAAAATTATCGACCACTTGGTAGCAGAATTCAAGAAAGAAAACGGTATTGACTTGTCTACTGACAAGATGGCAATGCAACGTTTGAAAGATGCAGCTGAAAAAGCGAAGAAAGACCTTTCTGGTGTAACTTCAACACAAATCAGCTTGCCATTTATCACTGCAGGTGAGGCTGGACCTCTTCACTTGGAAATGACTTTGACTCGTGCGAAATTTGACGATTTGACTCGTGATCTTGTAGAACGTACAAAAGTTCCAGTTCGCCAAGCCCTTTCAGATGCAGGTTTGAGTTTGTCAGAAATCGACGAAGTTATCCTTGTTGGTGGTTCAACTCGTATCCCAGCTGTTGTAGAAGCTGTTAAAGCTGAAACTGGTAAAGAACCAAACAAATCAGTAAACCCTGATGAAGTAGTTGCTATGGGTGCGGCTATCCAAGGTGGTGTCATTACTGGTGATGTCAAAGACGTTGTCCTTCTTGATGTAACACCATTGTCACTTGGTATCGAAACAATGGGTGGTGTCTTCACAAAACTCATCGACCGTAACACAACAATTCCAACATCTAAATCACAAGTCTTCTCAACAGCAGCAGACAATCAACCAGCCGTTGATATCCACGTTCTTCAAGGTGAACGCCCAATGGCAGCAGATAACAAGACTCTTGGACGCTTCCAATTGACAGATATCCCAGCTGCACCTCGTGGAATTCCTCAAATCGAAGTAACATTTGACATCGACAAGAACGGTATCGTGTCTGTTAAGGCCAAAGACCTTGGAACTCAAAAAGAACAAACAATTGTCATCCAATCAAACTCAGGCTTGACTGACGAAGAAATCGACCGCATGATGAAAGATGCAGAAGCAAACGCTGAAGCAGATAAAAAACGTAAAGAAGAAGTTGACCTTCGTAATGAAGTAGACCAAGCAATCTTTGCGACTGAAAAGACAATCAAGGAAACTGAAGGCAAAGGCTTCGATGCAGAACGTGATGCTGCCCAAGCTGCCCTTGATGACCTTAAGAAAGCTCAAGAAGATAACAACTTGGACGACATGAAAGCAAAACTTGAAGCATTGAACGAAAAAGCTCAAGGACTTGCTGTGAAACTCTACGAACAAGCCGCAGCAGCGCAACAAGCTCAAGCAGGAGCAGAAGGCGCACAAGCAACAGGAAACGCAGGCGATGACGTCGTAGACGGAGAGTTTACGGAGAAATAAAATAGTCCAGTGGACTATTTTATCCCGATCTTGAAAATCAGGAGAGCGAGGTAGGTAAGAATGACTAATCACTAAAGTGATTGTCATTCTACGGCAATTGCTATGGCGACTTGCCTAAACGCCTTACTAGTTCTAAAACAAAGTATAATCTACTTTGTTTTAGAACGTCGTAATGATAAGAAGAAATCCAGAGGTTGCAACCCAGCCTCTGTTTTTCGATAAAAAGGGATAAAACCTGATTTATTTGGGTTTTGTCTCATCGATATAAAAGAAAGGAATTGAACCCGACCTAAATCGAGGTTTGATTCACAATATCAATAGAAAGGAACAAGGGTGTTCAGGGAATTGAACACGGGTTCCCAAATTTCTTACTCAATATAAAAGAAAGGAATTGAACCCGATCTAAATCGAGGTTTGATTCACAACATCAATAGAAAGGAATAAGGGTGTTCGTAACTGAACACGGGCTACGGACTGTGCCAAAAAGATAGTTTTTTCTAGGACGCAAGCGTCCGTCGTCAAAACTCCTATTTTGGCTGTGTCCGTTTGACGCCCTTTGTATCTTGAATTATGAACAATACTGAATTTTATGATCGTCTGGGGGTGTCAAAAAACGCTTCGGCAGACGAGATCAAAAAGGCTTATCGTAAGCTTTCAAAAAAATACCACCCAGATATCAATAAGGAGCCTGGTGCTGAGGAAAAATACAAGGAAGTTCAGGAAGCCTATGAGACTTTGAGTGACGACCAAAAACGGGCAGCCTATGACCAATATGGTGCGGCTGGTGCCAATGGTGGCTTTGGTGGTGCAGGTGGTTTCGGCGGCTTTGACGGGGCAGGAGGCTTCGGTGGTTTTGAAGATATCTTCTCAAGTTTCTTCGGCGGAGGCGGTGCTTCGCGCAATCCAAATGCTCCTCGTCAGGGGGATGACCTCCAGTATCGTGTGAACTTGACCTTTGAAGAAGCTATTTTTGGAGCTGAAAAAGAGGTTAAATACAATCGTGAAGCAAGCTGTAGTACATGTAATGGCTCAGGTGCTAAGCCAGGAACAAGTCCAGTCACTTGTGGACGCTGTCATGGCGCTGGTGTCATTAACGTCGATACACAGACTCCACTTGGTATGATGCGTCGCCAAGTAACCTGTGATGTCTGTCACGGTCGCGGAAAAGAAATCAAAGATCCATGTACAACATGTCACGGAACAGGTCATGAAAAACAAGCTCATAGTGTACATGTAAAAATCCCTGCTGGTGTGGAAACAGGTCAACAAATTCGCCTAGCTGGTCAAGGTGAAGCTGGATTTAACGGTGGACCTTACGGTGACTTGTATGTAGTGGTTTCTGTGGAAGCCAGCGACAAGTTTGAACGTGAAGGAACGACTATCTTCTACAATCTCAACCTCAACTTTGTCCAAGCAGCTCTTGGTGACACAGTTGATATCCCAACTGTTCATGGTGATGTTGAATTGGTTATTCCAGAGGGAACTCAGACTGGTAAGAAATTCCGTTTACGTGGTAAGGGAGCTCCGAGCCTTCGTGGCGGTGCAGTTGGTGACCAATACGTTACCGTTAATGTCGTAACACCGACAGGCTTGAACGACCGTCAAAAAGCAGCTTTGAAAGAATTCGCAGCTGCTGGTGACTTGAAAGTAAATCCAAAGAAAAAAGGCTTCTTTGACCATATTAAAGATGCCTTTGAAGGAGAATAAAAGTAAAAAGAGCCGTTGGGCTCTTTTTGTTTATAGATTTTTTAAGACTTTCCTTAAGTAATGACGGACGGTAGCGACCTTCTTCGAAGTTCCATACCTAAACTTTGAGCCTAGATATCAAAGTTTCCGGACACCTGAAATCAAGCTGTTTCAGGTGTTTTCATTACGGCGGAAAGTCTTCGATTTAGTTATGAAACGGTGAATGAGTTGCCTAAATTATGATGTATTGTTGATGTAATATAGCTTGTTTATGTTTTAAAAAGAGCCACTCGGCTCTTTTTACTTATCTTCAGTTTCCTGCAGTTCTTTTATCACAGCTAGTCTAGTTTGGATATCTTTTTCCAAGACCTTAAACTTGTAAGTCAGGTCTTCTTGGTATTCCTTGATGAGTTCTTTTTGCTGGTCGATGATTTGCAGGCTGTTTTGGATAATATCCACATCATCCTTGATAGCTTGAACGCGGTCAGTGGTATTCAAGACTTCATCTGTGATGGTTTGACGATTTTTTGTGACCAGATAACTTCCAGCTGCAGCTCCTGCAAATAGCAGTAGATTGGATAATTTCATAGCAACTCCTTATGCGTTTTTGATGGTTTCAGCGACTTGAGCAAGTTTGTCAAAGTCTGGTTCGTGGGCGATAAAATCAATCTTGAGGTCATCGTCTGCACTGTAGCGAGGCACGAGGTGAACGTGGGTATGAAAGACGGTTTGCCCTGCGATTTCCTCACAGTTGGCAATGATATTCATACCAGCGGCCTTAGTAGCTTTCATGACTTTTTGAGCCACTTTTGGCACTTGGGCAAAGAGTTGGCTGGCGCTAGTAGCGTCCATTTCCAAAAGATTACGATAGTGTTCTTTTGGCACGACCAAGGTGTGTCCTGGTGTCACTTGAGAGATATCAAGAAAGGCAAGAACCTGCTCATCTTCGTATACTTTTGAAGCAGGAATTTCCCCTGCAATGATTTTACAAAAAATGCAATCTGACATAAAATCTACCTCTACTGTATTGAATTTTGATATAATATAGCTACATTATACCAGATTTGGAGAAAATATGTTAGAAATTAAAAACCTGACAGGTGGCTATGTTCATGTCCCTGTCTTGAAAGATGTGTCCTTTACCGTTGAAAGTGGGCAGTTGGTCGGTTTGATTGGTCTCAATGGTGCTGGTAAATCGACGACAATCAATGAGATTATTGGTCTGTTGACACCTTATAGTGGTTCCATCAATATCAATGGTTTAACCCTGCAAGAAGATGCGACTAGCTACCGCAAGCAGATTGGCTACATTCCTGAGACGCCTAGTCTGTATGAGGAATTGACCCTCAGAGAGCATATCGAAACGGTTGCCATGGCTTATGGTATTGAGCAGAAAGTGGCTTTTGATCGAGTAGAACCTCTGTTAAAAATGTTCCGTCTGGACCAGAAATTAGACTGGTTCCCTGTTCATTTTTCAAAAGGGATGAAGCAAAAGGTCATGATTATCTGTGCTTTTGTGGTGGATCCGAGTCTCTTTATCGTGGATGAGCCTTTCCTTGGTCTTGATCCGCTGGCGATTGCAGACTTGATTCAGCTTTTGGAAGTGGAAAAGCAAAAGGGCAAGTCCATTCTCATGAGTACCCACGTGCTGGATTCGGCGGAGAAGATGTGTGATGCCTTTGTCATTCTCCACAAGGGTGAGGTGCGTGCCAAGGGAAATCTCCTGCAACTGCGCGAAGCCTTTGATATGCCTGAGGCTAGTTTGAATGATATTTACTTGGCTCTGACCAAAGAGGAGGAGCTATGAAAGACTTGTTTTTAAAGAGAAAGCAGGCTTTTCGTAAGGAGTGTGTCGGTTATCTGCGCTATGTGCTCAATGACCACTTTGTCTTGTTCCTGCTTGTCTTGCTGGGCTTTCTAGCCTACCAGTACAGTCAACTCTTGCAACATTTTCCTGAAAATCATTGGCCTATCCTTTTGTTTGTAGGAATTACCTCTATTTTACTTTTGCTTTGGGGTGGAATTGCCACCTATATGGAGGCTCCAGACAAGCTCTTTCTCTTAGTTGGAGAAGAGGAAATCAAGCTTCATCTCAAGCGTCAAACTGGCATTTCCCTAGTCTTTTGGCTCTTTGTCCAGACCCTCTTCTTGCTGTTATTTGCGCCTTTATTTTTAGCCATGGGTTATGGCTTGCCTGTTTTTCTGGTCTATGTGCTTTTATTGGGGGTAGGTAAATATTTCCTCTTTCGTCAAAAGGCCCGCAAATTTTTCGCTGAAACTGGACTGGACTGGGACTATGTCATTTCCCAAGAAAGCAAGCGTAAGCAAGTTTTGCTTCGTTTCTTTGCCCTCTTTACGCAGGTCAAAGGAATTTCAAACAGCGTCAAGCGTCGTGCCTATCTGGACTTTATCCTAAAGGCTGTTCAGAAGGTGCCTGGAAAGATTTGGCAAAATCTCTATCTGCGTTCTTATCTGCGAAATGGAGACCTCTTTGCCCTCAGTCTCCGTCTTCTCTTGCTGTCCATACTGGCGCAGGTCTTTATAGAGCAAGCTTGGATTGCGACAGCAGTGGTAGTTCTCTTTAATTACCTCTTGCTCTTCCAGTTGCTGGCCCTCTATCATGCCTTTGACTACCAGTATTTGACACAACTCTTTCCGCTGGACAAGGGGCAAAAAGAAAAAGGCTTGCAGGCGGTAGTACGAGGATTGACCAGTTTTGTTTTACTTGTGGAATTAGTCGTCGGCCTTGTGGCCTTCCAAGAAAAATTGGCCCTTCTAGCCTTGCTGGGAGCAGGTTTGGTTTTACTAGTCTTGTACCTACCTTATCAGGTAAAACGTCAGATGCAGGACTAATCTTGCCTATATGACACAAAAAAGAAGTTGAGTTCAGTTTGTCTCAGCTTCTTTTTTGTTGCTACAGGATAATGGTTGGTCCGTAGAGACTCAATTTGGTCTTGACCTGGTCAAAGTGGAAGCGGTCATAGGCCCGCCAAGCGGCGCGAGTAGGAGCATCTGGATTGAGGGCGCTGAGTCCCATGAGAAGACTGGAAGTCTGGTAAAATTTTTCCAGTTCAATCAAGACTCGATTATCCACTGTTTCAGCTTTGGCTAGAAAACTAAGAATAGAGTTTAATTGCTCCTGAAAGCGGACGTCGTCAGCGGTTGCCTGTTTGCATGCTTGATAGGCTTTGTTTAAGTCAGTAATCAAAGTCTGAGCTCTTTTGATAGGGTCTGTATCTGTCATGAGAATTCCTCCTTTAATCTGGGTGCCAGTCTTGTTTCTAGCAACTGTGTTTTGATACTGTCAGTTTATCACTTTTATCTCCTTTTTTATCTACAAATCTTTAATTGTTCTTGAAATTTCCTGAATGGTACTGTTAAGATTTTATGATAAAATAGTTGTAAGATTATCATGCTTATTTGAGGAACAAGATACCCTTCAGGAGCGTTAAAGGCCTGTTTAAGATTTGGTGGGCTTGTGTCAGAGTATTTTTGCTATTCTCTTTTTAGGAAGAAATCGAAACAAGGAGAGTAAGAAGATGAGAATATTTGTTTTAGAAGATGATTTTTCCCAACAGACTAGGATTGAAACGACGATTGAGAAACTCTTGAAGGAACATCATATCGCTCCTAGCTCTTTTGCGGTCTTTGGCAAGCCAGACCAACTGCTGGCAGAGGTGCATGAGAAGGGAGCCCATCAGCTATTCTTTTTGGATATTGAGATTCGAAATGAGGAGATGAAGGGTCTAGAGGTGGCTAGAAAGATTCGGAATCGGGATCCTTATGCCCTGATTGTCTTTGTGACGACCCACTCGGAGTTTATGCCCCTGTCCTTTCGCTACCAAGTGTCTGCTTTGGACTACATTGATAAGGCCTTGTCGGCAGAGGAGTTTGAATCTCGTATCGAAACAGCCCTTCTCTATGCCAATAGTCAAGACAGTAAAAGTCTGGCGGAAGATTGCTTTTATTTTAAATCAAAATTTGCCCAATTCCAGTATCCTTTTAAAGAGGTTTACTATCTCGAAACATCGCCCAGAGCCCATCGTGTTATTCTCTATACCAAGACAGACAGGCTGGAATTTACAGCGAGTTTAGAGGAGGTTTTCAAGCAGGAACCTCGTCTCTTGCAGTGCCATCGCTCTTTTCTCATCAATCCTGCCAATGTGGTTCGTTTGGATAAGAAAGAAAAACTTCTTTACTTTCCCAATGGTGGAAGCTGTATGATAGCGCGTTATAAGGTCAGGGAAGTGTCTGAAGCTATCAATAACTTGCATTGAGCTAGGAGAATTTATGTATATTTTTTGGATGATATTGTATGAACTTGTTATTAATGGGCTAGAAATTATCATGTTCTTTAAGGTAGATGGAATTAGTCTCACTTTCGATAGAATTTTTAAGGCCTTTCTTCTAAAATTTCTTCTAGCAGCAATTGTTACAACTTTTAATTATTTAGTCTTGACTGACTATCTGTCATACTTTATAGAACCCTTGTTCGGCCTCAGCTTGTCTCTCATATTGTTAAGAGGGCTTCCTAAAAAACTCCTTTTCTTTTATGGTCTCTTTCCAATTGTATTGATGGATATTTTTTACAGAAGTGTCTCCTATTTTGTGTTTCCGTTTTTGGGGAAAGGGATTGTAGATGGAGATGGAAATCCTCTCTTTCTGTTGATTATGCTATTCGTTTGCTTCATAGTATTAGTCTTTTTGAAATGGTTGGACTATGATTTCACTAGCTTGAGAAAGGAGATTCTCGATAAAAGTTTTCAAAAGTCTCTGACTACGATTAATTGGATAATGGGGGCTTACTTTCTAGTCATGGAAAGTCTGTCTTACTTTGAATATGCATACGATATCCAATCAAAGACTGTTCGCCATCTCATCCTAGTCTTTTACCTGCTCTTTTTTATGGGGATTATCAAGAAATTGGATACCTATTTGAAGGACAAACTCCATGAGAGACTGGACCAAGAGCAGGCCTTGCGCTACAGAGATATGGAACGTTATAGTCGGCATATAGAGGAACTTTACAAGGAAGTCCGGAGCTTTCGCCATGACTACACTAACCTCTTAACCAGCTTACGTCTGGGCATTGAAGAGGAGGACATGGAGCAGATAAAAGAGGTCTACGACTCCGTCTTAAAGGATTCCAGTCAAAAATTGCAGGACAATAAATATGACCTTGGACGATTGGTAAATGTTCGGGACCGTGCCCTCAAAAGTCTCCTCGCGGGAAAATTTCTAAAAGCCAGAGATAAGAAGATTGTCTTTAATGTCGAAGTTCCTGAGGAGATTCAGGTCGAGGGGATGAGTCTGCTTGATTTTCTGACTATTGTGTCTATCCTTTGTGACAATGCCATTGAAGCCAGTGTAGAGGCTAGTCAGCCTCATGTTTCAATTGCCTTTTTAAAAAATGGAGCACAGGAGACCTTTATCATTGAAAACTCCATCAAAGAAGAGGGGATCGATATTTCTGAAATCTTCTCCTTTGGAGCAAGTTCTAAAGGGGAGGAGAGAGGAGTTGGTCTCTATACCGTCATGAAAATTGTGGGAAGCCATCCCAATACCAGTCTAAATACCACCTGTCAAAATCAAGTCTTTCGTCAGGTTTTAACAGTTCACTCGATGTCAGTTGATGATTAGAATATCTGTGGAAAGAAGTACTGCCTGCAGTCATCAATTAAAATGCCATAGTATATGAGGTACCCTATATGAATAAGAAATCATTTTTTATCATCTGTTCTACGTTAATCATAGCATCGAATCTTCTCATGATTTCTGTGGTGAATAAGGGAGAAGAAACGGGGAGTAATCTGTTTGTGATTGCTATAGCCTGTGTTTTACTACCAGCCTTTTTATATGCGGTTGAGAACCGAATGGCTTCTTTAATTAGGACAGAGTCAGTAGCTTTACTCTTATTGACAGTATTGTCTTTAGTCCGTCTCGTCAACAGAATAGAGAGGACGCCTGAAATTCTCAACATTATTATTACCCTCCTCGTTTTGGCAGGTGGGACAGCCTGTATCCTTATTGCGATTATGAGAATATATGAGAACAGACGGAAGTAAGGGTGAATAGTTAGATCTTTACGTTGTTAAATTCCCCTAGGGCAAGTATGTTTTTCATGCTTGCTTTTTAAATTTTTTACAATTCAAGATGTTTTGATGACCATTTGTGATTTGGATGGAAAATTTTAAAAAATAGTAGTATACTAACCTTATTAAGGTTGTAATAGGACGAAAGTAAAAAGAGGTATTCCTCGTGAATGCAAAAACAATGCTACAATTGACTATTATGCTTGCTTAAAGGTTTGAGCTTGTATGTAGAGGAGCTGTACTTGGAGGTAATTATGGATTTCAAAAGTTTTCTTATTGCTTTTGTTGTTAGTATGTTTGTTTCTTTTATTACTTCTTTAATTAGGAAAAAATTTTTAAAATCTCCAAAGAAGAATAAAGATAGATCTAATTAGATAAAAAGATTTTTTATCGCTAGTTTAATCTACAGTGGAGTTTCTTTAATATTGTTTCGCCTGTTAAAATGATATGTGATAGCAGGATAAAAAAATCTACAAATTAAGTTGGTATCAATATGGTGTAAAGGGCAAGTATGTTTTTCATGCTTGCTTTTTTAAATTTTTTACAATTCAAGATGTTTTGATGACCATTTGTGATTTGAGTGATCCAAGGTCAAAATGAGTGCTATACTAGCAGTGTAAAGGTTGTAGCTTAACTAAGATAAAGCATACATTTAGGAGGAAATCTTATGAAGAAAAAAATACTGATCATTTTCGTTCTGTATCTGATTATGTCTATCCTTCTTTATCCGCTTAGGGAGAGTATTTGGTATCATCTATTTTATACCATAGCCTATATGATTGCGGTTGTGATCTATTTTGCTTTAACTAAAAAGAAAGGAGCAAAGAAATGAAAACTTTTCTTGCTAAAAAACGGAACATCTTCCTTATGAGATTGTTCCTAGGTCAGTTGCCCTTGCTTGTCTCTACTTATCTATTTCTATCTCGTCAGTTTTTAAATTTTTCCTTAGTTTTCCAATTTCTCTTAGTGGTTATTAACTTAGCTTCCATTTTGGTCACTGTTTACCTCACTAGGGAGATGAGGATAAGAGAGTTTGAAGATGATGATTTGGTTAGTCCTAGAACCAATCAACTGATGTTCATTGGTTTGACAGGATTTATGTCTATTATCTGTTTGTATAGAGGTATCACAGCAGGAGAATTCTATCAACAATTGATTGCCTATATTGGTGCTATTCTCTGTTTGATAATCATGCTTCTACTCATTTGGGGCTTGAAGTATTATAAAAAGTAGCTTGTCTTCCTCTTCTAATAGAATTTTTGATTAGAAGGTTCTATTAAAACGTTCGTGAAATAAATGAATGGAGGTATTTAATATGAAATACAGATTATTTCTTGTTATTTTCTTGAGTAGTATTTTGAATATTCTTTTAGGGACATTTTTACAAATCTCTAATGAATCGATTGGGTGGCTTGTTCTTTATAGTGGCTTGTTTGAAGCAGGCGTTTTCCTTCTTGCTAATAAAGGGGTGGCGGTAAAAATCAAGGAAGTAGACATCCAAAACCGATTTAAATTTATTTTTGGAAAAACCTTATGGTTTCAAATTCTTTTGCTCATCTTTTTGATGGTCAAACTTTATCTTGGTTTGGATGCGAGGTTAATTTTATTCTATGGACATATTTTCATTGTCTTTAATGCCTTAATGTATCTATTATCTAGTAGTCAGGTTAGCCTTAAAAAGAACAAACTGTCTTCTTAATCTTGCAGTAGTAGAGCTTGACAAGGGGAGGTCATAGTGGAAAGAATTTCTATGAAAAAGTATCAACTTCTATTCAAAATAAGTGCAGTCTTCTCTTACTTATTTTTCGTATTTGGTCTTTCTCAGCTGACGCTTATTGTTCAAAATTATTGGCAATTTTCTTCCCAGATTGGCAATTTCGTCTGGATTCAAAATATCTTGAGTTTGCTATTTAGCGGAGTCATGATTTGGATTCTGGTTAAGACAGGCCATGGTTATCTCTTTCGCATTCCGAGAAAAAAATGGCTTTGGTATTCGATTTTGACAGTACTAGTGGTAGTGCTCTATATCTCTTTTAACGTTCAGGCAGCTAAACATGTTCAGTCAACTGCTGAAGGTTGGGCGGTATTGATCGGTTATAGTGGGACCAACTTTGCTGAGCTAGGTATCTATATAACCCTGTTCTTTCTGACTCCACTTATGGAAGAGCTGATTTATAGAGGATTACTGCAACACGCCTTTTTAAGCATTCGAGATTTGGCCTTGATTTGCTCCTTCCTTCCATTTTATTTGCTCTTCCTCATTTTTCAAGCCTGCCTAGTCTGTTAGATATCTTCGTCTTTGCAACATTTGGCATCATCTTTGCTAGTTTGACTCGCTATACCAAGAGCATTTATCCATCCTATGCGGTGCATGTGATCAATAATATTTTCGCAACATTACCATTTTTGCTCACTTTTTTACACAGGGTATTTAGCTAAAAATAGTAGAGTAAAAATAATTATCGATTTTAAGAAGTGAATAATGGAATTTAATATTATTCACTTCTTATTAGTTGATTGGGAAGATTGTACTCTTTGAGTAATTTAAGATGTTTCGATAATAATTCAAGATTTGTATGAAAAACTTTAACAAATAGTGTTATACTAAAATTGCCAATTGCAACAGGATAACAATTAAAAATAAAAAAGGAGGTATTCGTTATGAATACAAAAACGATGTCACAATTTGAAATGATGGATACTGAGATGCTTGCGAAAGTTGAAGGAAGTTTCGGAGGTTGGGGAGATATGCTTTATGGTTTATTGGGTGGGCTAGCACCTTCTCCAACTTTGGATCAATTAATGGTAAGTGGCCTATTATACATCCTTCAAAACCATGTAGTCCTTATGGTATTGGGGAACTCCAAACTCATGTAATGGTATTTAAAAAGGATTGAAACTATGAAGGCAAAATATGGGAATCAAATTGTTGATGTTTGGGAAATTGGTCAAGCGACTCCTAAACCAAGTTGGGTAGAGGAAGCTTTTCAAAAAAATTATATGGTTTGGTTGGATAATCATGTGCGCATTCTAATGGCAGGTCTTAACACTTCTCTCGCAACGAATATCAAGTTTGGTCTAGTTGGAACAGCTGGAGGAGGATTCGCTGGTTATGGGATGTATGTTCTCGGTTATCCAGGTGATTATATAGATATCACCAATCATAGAGTTATTTCTGCTAAAACATTTCACAAAAGTTATCAAATTTTAGAAAATGATTAGATATCATTTAATTGTAATGGAGAAAGCTATGAAAAAACATCCTATTCTTTTCAAAGCGAGTGCAATTCTTTCTTATTTGTTTCTGTTTTTCGGACTGTTTTGGACAACCCAATTTTGGAGCAATTATTGGGAGTTCTCGTCTTGGGTAGGAAATCTTATCTGGATTCGAAACATCATCAGCCTTCTCTTTATCAGCTTGATGGTTTGGATTTTGGTCAGGTCGGGCCATGCTTATCTCTTTCGTATTCCTAGGAAAAAGTGGTTGAGCTATTCTGTCTTAACGGTGTTAGCCGCTGTTGTGCTTATCTGTTTTAACTATCTGACAGCTAAACACGTTCAGGGGACCAATGAAAGTTGGAATTTGTTTATTGCCTATAGTGAGACCAATTTTGCGGAGTTTGGTGTTTACCTAACCTTAATCGTACTAGGACCTCTGATGGAAGAATTGGTATGTAGGGGACTGCTTCAACATGCCTTCTTTAAGAATTCGAGGTGGGGGCTGGATCTTCTCTTTCCGTCATTCTTATTTGCCTTGCCCCACTTTTCTAGCTTGCCAAGTCTCGCAGATATTTTTGTCTATACGGCAGTGGGTTGTCTATATGCCTGGCTGACACGTTATACGAAGAGTATCTATCCTTCTTATTCGATTCATATTGTTAATAATATCATCGCAAACTTACCATTTTTGCTCACTTTTCTACATAGAGTCTTGGGGTGAAAAACCCAAAAGGCTTGCTTTTCAGTCATAGAGGAGGTCATCATGTATAAACACTTATTTTTCCTAGATTCCAAAACTTTAGATCGGTTGACACCCTATATTCTAGTCTTGGCTTCTGACACCATTGCCTTTAATGTTTTTGTGCTAACCTTTGTATCTGTTGTGGTCTTTTATTTCCTAAATCCCATGCTATCTTTAATGGCTATCTTCATAGGGGCTGGCTATGTGGTCGGATTTTGGTTGCTAAAATGGTTTGTTTTGGAAAGGCTAGATCTAAAGAATGACGTGTAGGAAGTCTGTTTGTTGAGGAGGATAATTTGATGAAGTTTTTTGATAAATTTCATGCCTTTTGTTTTGGATTTTTAGTACTACTAATCGTCATTACAGTTCCTTATACGATTAACCACGGGGATTTTTTTCAAAATGAATCTGAATTGATTATTGTAAGTCTTCTTGTAACCTCGCTGAGTGTTGCTTATGCTAGAAAGTTTGAAATGATTTCTTTTGGGATGTTAAGTAAGAAAGACCTTTTGCTTTTCATTGCAATCTTTCTTCTAAGTGTACTTGAGACGCTGGTTTATATTCATTTCTTCGCTGTTTCTTCTGGCGCGGGAGTTCAACACTTGGCGGAAGTCAGCAGAGGAATTTCTCTGTCTTTGATTTTGACTTCCTCAGTTTTTGGTCCCATCCAGGAGGAACTCATTTTCAGAGGACTTCTTCAAGGTGCCGTTTTTGATAATTCTTGGTTAGGGCTTGTGCTAACTTCATCTCTCTTTTCTTTCATGCATGGACCTTCTAATGTCCCTTCGTTTATTTTTTATCTACTTGGGGGCTTGTTACTGGGCTTTGCTTATAAAAAGAGCCAAAACCTATGGGTTTCTACTCTAGTTCACATGTTTTACAATGCTTGGCCACTCTTATATTATTTATAAAAATCATGAAAAGGTAAGCAGAAGACGGTGCTTACCTTTTTCAAGTTATAATGATAGCCTGAGCCGATTGAGATGCTTTTCTTTGAGAATCGGGCGTGGAGCGGTTGACGAATAGGCCAAAAACTAGTAGAATAGTAAGGAAACTTTATACGGAGGAAAGAAATGGATTTGGGTGATAATGAGCTAACACTGACTCCCATACCTGGGAAAAGTGGCAAGGCTTATATGGGTAGCTATCCTGATGGGAAGCGCATCTTTGTAAAAATGAACACCTCTCCAATCCTACCTGGTCTAGCTAGAGAACAAATTGCTCCACAATTATTATGGAGTCGCCGTTTGGCAGATGGGCGTGATATGTGTGCTCAAGAATGGTTGACAGGCAAGATATTGACCCCCTATGATATGAATCGTAAACAAATCGTCAATATTTTAACCCGCCTTCATCGCTCACGTCCGTTGATGACACAGTTGAGTCGTTTGGGATATGCCATGGAAACACCTGTAGATTTACTACAGTCTTGGCAGGAAACGGCTCCAGATGCTTTGCGTAAAAATCATTTTATCAGTGAAGTGATGGCTGATTTACGTCAGACTATTCCAGGATTTAGAGAGGACCATGCGACCATTGTCCATGGAGATGTACGACATAGTAATTGGATTGAGACAGATAGTGGCTTGATTTATTTGGTAGATTGGGATTCGGTTCGCTTGACCGATCGCATGTTTGATGTGGCCCATATGCTCTGCCATTATATTCCAGAACATCAGTGGAAGGAATGGTTGACCTACTACGGTTATAAGTACAATCAAACGGTATTAAGTAAATTGTATTGGTACGGTCAATTGTCTTATTTGAGCCAGATTTCCAAGTATTATATGAACCAAGATTTAGAAAATGTCAATCGGGAGATTCATGGCCTGCGTCACTTCCGAGACAAGTATGGAAAGAGAAGATGAGAGTTAGAAATCGTAAAGGGGCGACAGAATTACTAGAAGCAAATCCCCAGTATGTAGTCCTCAATCCCTTGGAAGCCAAGGGAAAATGGCGGGACTTGTTTGGCAATGATAATCCCATTCATGTGGAAGTTGGAAGTGGAAAGGGTGCCTTTGTTTCAGGTATGGCCAAGCAAAACCCTGGCATCAACTATATCGGGATTGATATTCAAAAGTCTGTTTTGAGCTACGCTTTGGACAAGGTTCTTGAAGTTGGAGTGCCTAATATTAAGCTCTTGTGGGTAGATGGTTCTGACTTAACTGACTACTTTGAAGACGGTGAGATTGATCGCTTGTATCTGAACTTTTCAGATCCATGGCCTAAAAAACGCCATGAAAAGCGTCGTTTGACTTACAAGACCTTCTTGGATACCTTCAAGCGTATCTTACCTGAAAATGGAGAAATTCATTTCAAAACGGATAACCGTGGCTTGTTTGAGTACAGCCTAGTGAGCTTTTCTCAGTATGGCATGAAGCTCAATGGTGTTTGGCTAGACTTACATGCTAGTGATTTTGAAGGCAATGTCATGACTGAATACGAGCAAAAATTCTCCAACAAGGGGCAAGTTATCTACCGTGTTGAGGCAGAATTTTAAGAAATAGCCTGAAATCAGGCTGTATAAGTGCTTTTGCTTTACATAAGCTGGCAAACGTGCTATACTAAGAGTAAGAATATGAAAAGAGAGGCGGGGAAATATCTTCGCCTCTTGCTTATGAGGAGGTGGACGCAATCGCAACAATCGTAGAATTAGTCAGAGAAGTTGTAGAACCTGTCATCCAAGCACCTTTCGAACTCGTGGATATCGAGTATGGAAAGATTGGCAGTGACATGATTCTCAGTATTTTTGTAGATAAACCTGAAGGAATTACCTTGAACGACACAGCAGACTTGACAGAAATTATCAGTCCTGTCCTAGACACCATCAAGCCAGATCCCTTCCCAGAACAATATTTCCTAGAAATCACCAGTCCAGGCTTGGAACGTCCTTTGAAAACCAAGGATGCCGTAGCTGGAGCGGTTGGGAAATACATCCATGTCGGGCTCTACCAAGCCATCGATAAGCAAAAAGTCTTTGAAGGAACCCTGTTGGCCTTTGAAGAGGACGAGTTGACCATGGAATATATGGACAAGACGCGTAAGAAAACCGTCCAAATTCCATACAGTTTAGTATCAAAAGCACGTTTAGCAGTTAAATTATAGAAAAAGAAAGGATAGCTTTTGAGGATTCAAAAGTGAAGAAAACATGAGTAAAGAAATGCTAGAGGCCTTCCGCATTTTGGAAGAAGACAAGGGAATCAAAAAAGAAGACATCATCGACGCAGTAGTAGAGTCGCTTCGTTCCGCTTATCGCAGACGCTATGGTCAATCAGACAGCGTAGCTATTGACTTCAACGAAAAAACAGGTGATTTTACCGTTTATACTGTCCGTGAAGTGGTTGATGAAGTATTTGATAGCCGTTTGGAAATCAGCTTGAAAGATGCTCTTGCCATTAATTCAGCCTATGAGCTTGGTGACAAAATCAAGTTTGAAGAAGCACCTGCTGAGTTTGGTCGTGTAGCAGCTCAATCTGCCAAACAAACCATCATGGAAAAAATGCGCAAGCAAACACGTGCCATCACTTACAATACTTACAAAGAACATGAGCAAGAAATCATGTCTGGTACTGTAGAACGCTTTGACAACCGCTTTATCTATGTCAACCTCGGCAGCATCGAAGCCCAATTGTCAAAACAAGACCAAATTCCTGGTGAAGTTTTTGCTTCTCATGATCGTATCGAAGTCTATGTCTACAAGGTAGAAGACAACCCTCGCGGTGTCAACGTCTTTGTTAGCCGTAGCCATCCAGAAATGATTAAACGTTTGATGGAGCAAGAAATTCCAGAAGTTTATGATGGAACTGTTGAAATCATGAGCGTAGCTCGTGAAGCTGGTGACCGTACTAAGGTTGCCGTTCGTAGCCACAATCCAAACGTGGATGCTATTGGTACAATTGTTGGACGTGGTGGTGCTAATATCAAGAAGATTACTAGTAAGTTCCACCCAGCTCGCTATGATGCCAAGAGTGACCGTATGGTGCCAATCGAAGAAAACATCGACGTTATCGAGTGGGTAGCAGATCCAGCTGAATTTATATACAATGCCATCGCTCCTGCTGAGGTTGACCAAGTTATCTTTGATGAAAACGACAGCAAACGTGCCTTGGTGGTTGTTCCTGATAACAAACTTTCTCTTGCTATTGGTCGTCGTGGGCAAAACGTTCGCTTGGCAGCCCACTTGACTGGTTACCGTATCGATATCAAGTCTGCTAGCGAATTTGAAGCTATGGAAGAAGCTGGTTCGGTAGATTTGGAAGCAGAAAACGATACTGTAGAAGAATAAAAGCTGCTAGAGGAGGGAAAGATGAAAACGAGAAAAATCCCTTTGCGCAAGTCTGTTGTGTCCAATGAAGTGATTGATAAGCGTGATTTGCTCCGCATTGTCAAAAACAAGGAAGGACAAGTCTTTATCGATCCGACAGGCAAGGCCAATGGCCGTGGCGCTTATATCAAGCTAGACAATAAAGAAGCCCTAGAGGCTAAAAAGAAGAAGGTCTTTAACCGTAGCTTTGACATGGAAGTGGAAGAAAGCTTTTATGACGAGTTGATCGCTTATGTGGATCACAAAGTGAAAAGAAGAGAGTTAGGACTTGAATAAGCAAAAGATAAGCAATCTCTTGGGACTTGCTCAGAGAGCAGGGCGTATCATATCGGGTGAAGAATTGGTGGTCAAGGCCATTCAAGATGGCAAGGCCAAGTTGGTCTTTCTAGCCCATGATGCTGGACCCAATCTGACCAAGAAGATTCAAGATAAAAGTCATTATTATCAAGTAGAAATTGTAACCGTGTTTTCAACACTGGAATTAAGCATAGCAGTCGGGAAATCGAGAAAGGTTTTGGCTGTAACAGATGCTGGATTTACAAAGAAAATGAGGTCTCTTATGGAATAGAAGAGGAGGACATGATTTGTCTAAGAAAAGATTGTACGAAATCGCAAAAGAACTTGGAAAAGAAAGTAAAGAAGTTGTAGCGCGTGCAAAAGAGTTGGGCTTGGATGTGAAAAGCCACTCATCAAGTGTGGAAGAAGCTGTCGCTGCAAAAATCGCTGCCAGCTTTAAGCCTGCAGCTGCTCCGAAAGAAGAAGCAAAACCTGCAGCACCAAAAGCAAGTGCAGAAAAGAAAGCCGAGAAATCTGAACCAGCTAAACCAGCTGTAGCTAAGGAAGAGGCAAAACCTGCTGAGCCAGTCGCTCCGAAGGCAGACAAAGTAGCAGCTAAACCGCAAAGCCGTAATTTTAAGGCTGAGCGTGAAGCTCGTGCCAAAGAGCAGGCAGAACGACGCAAGCAAAATAAGGGCAATAACCGTGACCAACAACAAAACGGAAACCGTCAGAAAAACGACGGTCGTAATGGTGGAAAACAAGGTCAAGGCAACCGCGACAATCGCCGTTTTAACGACCAAGCTAAGAAACAGCAAGGTCAGCAAAATCGTGGAAATGAGCGTCGTCAACAAGAGGACAAACGTCCAAATCAAGCGACTCCACGCATTGACTTTAAAGCCCGTGCAGCAGCCCTGAAAGCAGAGCAAAACGCAGAGTACGCTCGTTCAAGCGAGGAACGTTTCAAGCAGACTCAGGCTGCCAAAGAAGCCTTGGCTCAAGCTAACAAACGCAAGGAGCCAGAGGAAATCTTTGAAGAAGCTGCTAAGTTAGCTGAACAAGCGCAACAAGTTCAAGCAGTGGTTGAAACAGCTCCTGTGAAAAAAGAAGTTGCAGTGGATACACGTCGTAAGAAGCAAGCCCGACCAGACAAAGAGCGCGATGATTACGATCGCGAAGAAGATGGTCCTAGAAAACAACAAAAGAATCGAAGTAGTCAAAATCAAGTGAGAAATCAAAGAAATAGTAACTGGAATAACAACAAAAAGAACAAAAAAGGCAATAACAAGAACAACCGTAATCAGACTCCAAAACCTGTTACAGAACGTAAATTCCATGAATTGCCAACAGAATTTGAGTATACAGATGGTATGACCGTTGCGGAAATCGCAAAACGTATCAAACGTGAACCAGCTGAAATCGTTAAGAAACTCTTTATGATGGGTGTCATGGCCACACAAAACCAATCCTTGGATGGGGAAACAATTGAACTCCTCATGGTGGATTATGGTATCGAAGCCAAACAAAAGGTTGAAGTGGATAATGCCGATATCGAACGTTTCTTTGTCGAAGATGGTTATCTTAATGAAGATGAGTTGGTTGAGCGTCCACCAGTTGTAACTATCATGGGACACGTTGACCACGGTAAAACAACTCTCCTAGATACCCTTCGTAACTCTCGTGTTGCGACAGGTGAAGCAGGTGGTATCACTCAGCATATCGGTGCCTACCAAATTGTGGAAAATGGCAAGAAGATCACCTTCCTTGATACACCAGGACACGCGGCCTTTACATCGATGCGTGCGCGTGGTGCGTCTGTTACCGATATTACTATCTTGGTTGTAGCGGCAGATGACGGGGTTATGCCTCAGACTATCGAAGCCATCAACCACTCAAAAGCGGCCAACGTTCCAATCATCGTAGCCATCAACAAAATTGATAAACCAGGTGCCAACCCAGAACGTGTTATCGGTGAATTGGCAGAGCATGGAGTTATGTCAACAGCTTGGGGCGGAGATTCTGAATTTGTTGAAATCTCGGCTAAATTCAACCAAAACATCGAAGAATTGTTGGAAACAGTCCTTCTTGTGGCTGAAATCCAAGAACTCAAGGCAGACCCAACAGTTCGTGCGATTGGTACAGTTATCGAAGCGCGCTTGGATAAAGGAAAAGGTGCGGTTGCAACCCTTCTTGTGCAACAAGGTACCTTGAATGTTCAAGACCCAATCGTTGTCGGAAATACTTTCGGTCGTGTCCGTGCTATGACCAATGACCTTGGTCGTCGTGTTAAAGTTGCTGGACCATCAACACCAGTTTCTATCACAGGTTTGAACGAAGCGCCAATGGCGGGTGACCACTTTGCCGTTTACGAAGATGAAAAATCTGCGCGTGCAGCCGGTGAAGAGCGTGCCAAACGTGCCCTCATGAAACAACGTCAAGCTACCCAACGTGTCAGCCTTGAAAACCTCTTTGATACCCTTAAAGCTGGTGAACTCAAATCTGTTAACGTTATCATCAAGGCTGATGTACAAGGTTCAGTTGAAGCCCTTTCTGCATCACTTCAAAAGATCGATGTGGAAGGTGTCAAAGTGACCATTGTTCACTCGGCTGTCGGTGCCATCAACGAATCTGACGTGACTCTTGCTGAAGCTTCAAATGCTTTCATCGTTGGTTTCAACGTACGCCCTACACCACAAGCTCGTCAACAGGCAGAAGCTGACGATGTGGAAATCCGTCTCCACAGCATTATCTATAAGGTTATCGAAGAGATGGAAGAAGCCATGAAAGGGATGCTTGACCCAGAATTTGAAGAAAAAGTTATCGGTGAAGCAGTTATCCGTGAAACCTTCAAGGTGTCTAAAGTCGGAACTATCGGTGGATTCATGGTTATCAACGGTAAGGTTACCCGTGACTCTAAAGTTCGTGTTATCCGTGATGGTGTCGTTATCTATGACGGCGAACTCGCAAGCTTGAAACACTACAAAGATGACGTCAAAGAAGTTACAAACGGTCGTGAAGGTGGATTGATGATTGATGGCTACAATGATATCAAAACTGATGATGTGATTGAGGCCTACGTCATGGAAGAAATCAAGAGATAAGATTTTTGCTCCTTTCTTAGGTGGTGAGGGACGCAAGCAAACCGATGGTTTCATTGCTTATTTTTGAGCCTATAGTCTCAAAAATCCCCTGTGATGGAACTGATTTATCAGTTCCATCACTTTCACCACAGCGAAAGAAGCGGATGAGTTCAAATTGCACTTCGTTTCAATTTGAACTGAAAATCAATAAATTTAAAAATAGCTAGGTCTGCTGGCCTAGCTTTTGGTTCAAAGTAGAGAAAGGAATATCATGGCAAATCATTTCCGTACGGATCGTGTGGGCATGGAAATCAAGCGTGAAGTCAATGAGATTTTGCAAAAGAAAGTCCGTGATCCGCGTGTCCAAGGCGTGACCATCACAGATGTTCAGATGCTGGGTGACTTGTCTGTTGCCAAGGTTTACTATACCATTTTGAGTAACCTTGCTTCGGATAACCAAAAAGCTCAAATCGGGCTTGAAAAAGCGACTGGTACCATCAAACGTGAACTTGGTCGCAATTTGAAATTGTACAAAATCCCAGATTTGACCTTCGTCAAAGACGAATCCATCGAATATGGAAACAAGATTGACGAAATGCTACGCAATCTGGATAAGAACTAAGAAGGAGGGGAAACCCTCTTTTTTGGTGGAGGAAAATAGGTGGAATTTGAAATGGGAAAATATTCTTTTATAGTGGATTGAAAATCAAATTAATTTCTAAAAATGTTTTAGCAATCGTTTCCTACTATTCTAGATTCAATATACTATAACTAGAATTCTGTATTTTTAAAGGTTAGCTAATTAGAAAATGCTTTTTTTTTTTAGCAAATATGATATGATGATTTCATAAATAAAAGGAGATTCTATTAATGAATAATGTAAAAAAAGTTTGTCGTTTAGCTTTGTTATGTCTTTCCGTCTCTACCCTAGTTGCTTGTAGTTCTCTATCTGAAAAAACAAGTAGCTCTTCTAGTGAGAATCAAACAGAAGCTTCATCTAGTAGTTCTGAAAAGAAAGGGTTGCTTGCCAAAGCAAAAGAAAAACTCAGTTCAAGCGATTTTAACCCACAAGATGTTAGCGATACGACAATTGAGTCTATAAAAACCTATGAAGATTACTTGATTATGAATGAGAAAATAATCGATAATTACTATACAGAAGCAGACGAAGCCTTTAAAGGAACTGTTTTAGAAGATAGCGCTGCTATCCAAGAACTAAAAGATAGAACTAAAAAAGAAATGGAAGATCTGAAAAAACAATATGGTCCACTCAAGAAAGCACCGATTCAAGGAAAAGAAGAAGTGATTAAGACTCTAAAAGATTATCGTGATAATCTACATGAACAAGTGGAGCAGTGGAAAGCTAGTCTTTAATAGGAAGAGTGGAGTTCAATATGGATTATCAATTATTGCCGCATGAATATATGGTTATGAATAGTGACCATGTGAGTTTTGGGAAAAGCGGTTTGTCTACAGATGAATTAATTTTAACGAATCTACACTTAATACATATCAAAAAAGGTTTTTGGGGAGGGAAAAAAGACCAAGTTACAATACCCATTAACCAGATTAAAATTTTTGAAGGGAAACCTCAAGTTTCAGTAACCAAAACCAATGGTGTGAAACGGTTGGAAATTTATTATAATGGCGGGCAAGCTATCTTTTCATTTAATAATACTAAGGATACTGACAAGTGGGCTAGAAACATTATTAAATTGATTTCAGGTGATACAAGTAATTTTGAAACCTTGGGAGATAGTAGCTTGTTTGGAGCAGATGTTTTGGCAGAAACATTTAAGGATACATTTGACACTTTTAAAGCAGGGCTTGGGATTAAGGATGCAGAGCCAGAAAAGATTTCAACCAAGTGTAGCTTTTGTGGAGCACCTTTGTCAGGTCAAGTGAAGCAAACAGTAAGATGTGCCTATTGTGATATGGAGCAGAGTTTATAAGGGGGCAATTAAATGGGGTTGATAAAAGTAATCACAGATTCTATCGGTGGGACATTTGCAGATCAGTGGAAAGAAATTATCACAGTTCGAGCTTTTGATGAACATACAGCTGTAAGTCCAGGTATTGTTCAAGAAAGTAATAATGGTAGGGGTGTCAATACGAAGGGATCTGTAGGTGTTATTTCCAACGGATCTAAGATTTTTATTCCAGAAAATACTGCTGCCTTTATCTTTAGTCAGTCTGGTATCGAGGAAATTATTACAGAACCAGGTGGATATGAATACAAAAATGGTGAGAGCAGTGTTTTTAACGGTGATGGATTGAAAAAGTCACTGTTTGACAATGTTGTTAATCGTGTTGGATTCGGTGGTCAAAGTGATCAGCAAAAACAGATTTGTTTTGTTAATTTGAGAGAAATTCGTGATATTAAATTTGGAACTCGTGGTCCAGTCATGTATAATGATTTGTTTTATGGGACAGATTTAGAAGTACGTGCTTTTGGAACATTTTCTATCCAAATTACAGATGCTAAGCAATTTATCAGAAACTTTCTTCCTGCCAATGTGACTTATTATACCTTTGATAGCGCTCAAGCTAGATCACAAATAGTAACAGAATTTCTTCAATCTTTTATTGTTGCACTTAATTCTTTGTCAACAACTTATCGTATTTCACAATTACCCTCACAAGCTGCAGTTCTTGCAGAACAAGTATCAAATGATGGACAGTATGCAGGGACTTGGAAAGAACGTTTTGGATTTGAAATTGTAAAAGTTGCCATTGCTAATATTGAGTTTTCACCAGAATCTAAGGAATTGGTTAAACAATTTTCATCAAATAAGATGAATTTAAAAGCTTATGATGATGTATCGCAGAAAGCTTCTAATATTGCAGCACAACAAAAAATTGCATCAGGAGTGGAGCAACATGGTCTAGGTGATAGTGCTGAAATGATATTTGGAATGAATATGGCTCAAAGTTTAGATGAAAAAGCCATGAAACCAAGTCTATCATTAGATGAGCAAATCGAAGCACTTACAAAACTAAAATCTCTTTTAGATGCAGGTATATTATCTCAGGAAGAATTTGATCGAAAGAAAAAAGAAATTATGGATTTATAAGATAAAGCTCGAAAGTTCATAGTTAGTGTGTATTCAAGGAACATTTTAGGTGAAACAATAATAGACTATCGTTCACAGATAGAATATCATGTTGTAAAGGTAGGAGTTGAATATTTTAGCTGTCTCTACAAAGACTATTAAAAATCTTTAACAAATAAGTTGCTAAGGATTTTTTGAAAATTTTTGAGGGGAATTTGAAACATACTTTAAAAGAGTATGCTATCATAGAATATAACTTACAGAAGTAAAAGGAGTTTGTATATGGCTGAACAAGAGTTGGCTATGCAAGTATTGCAACAAGTGGTGAAACTACCTGTTGTTAAGGTTGATCGTTCGAAATTTTTAGTGGATAAGTTTTCCAAAGAATTGGATCCACAGGACATTCCTACTTTATTAGAACAAGGCCCAACGTCTCTCTTATCTCAAGAAACTTTAGATCGAGTGGCTAATGCCTGCATTAGGGATAATGTTTTATTGGCGAGTGGAACTTCTGTTTTGGCAGGATTACCTGGAGGGATTGCTATGGCGATTACTATTCCAGCTGATGTAGCTCAATTTTATGGTTTCTCTCTGAAATTGGCTCAAGAATTAGGTTATATTTATGGTTATGAAGATCTTTGGGCTTCACGCGATGAGTTGAGTGAAGATGCTCAAAATACCCTCTTGCTTTATCTAGGTGTCATGTTGGGGGTGAATGGAACCGCTGCCTTGCTACGTGCAGGTGGTATAACAATTGCCAAACAGGTAATGAAAACAGTACCTAATAAAGCTTTAACAAAGACGCTTTGGTACCCTATTTTGAAAAAAGTCTTAAGAATATTTGGTGTGAATCTTACCAAGGGAGGGTTAGCCAAAGGAATGGGGAAATTCATACCTATCTTGGGAGGTATCATTTCAGGTGGTTTAACCTTTGCAACTATGAAACCAATGGGGGAAAGCTTGCAGAAAGAATTGTCCAAGCTAGTCAACTATAGTGAAGTTCAATATCAAGAAGATGTTGAAACGATCCGAAAAGAGGCTGAAATCATCGAAGGAGAGTGATATGGGACTCATAAAAACTCTAGCTAAAACTTATGGGAATTACTTTTTGACCATGCAAGGTGTAAAAGTAATGAGAACGATAAAGAAAGATGACAATGTTGTTGTCAGTCTAGGTAAACTTTTTATTGCAGACAAGTTAATGGATACGGCTCGATGGCTCATCAAGCCAGAGGAGAGAGAATGAAATTTTTTTTGGGTCTTCTTGCCATTCTTTTTATCAAACCGATTATTGGGATTGTGAAATTCTTGTGGATGATCATCTCTTTTGCAGTCCAATTGCTGTTTTACAAGATATTATTTAAACTATTGGATTGGCTCTTTAAACTTATTTAGATGGTCATCCAAGTCGTGGGGAACTAGCAGGTCTTGTACTGCTAGTTTTTTAATCTCTTTCCTTATGGTATAATATAAGCAGTAAAATCATTTTAAAAAATTCAGTGGAGGTCGTCATGGACAATATCATCGATGTGTCAATTCCTGTTGCAGAAGTGGTGGACAAGCATCCAGAAGTCTTGGAAATTCTAGTGGAGCTAGGTTTTAAACCTCTTGCTAATCCCTTGATGCGCAACACAGTCGGTCGCAAGGTATCGCTCAAACAGGGTTCTAAGCTGGAAGGGACTCCTATGGACAAGATTGTCCGCACACTGGAAGCAAATGGCTACGAAGTGATTGGATTAGACTAATGGCAGATGAACGGATTCATGTCCTACGGGATATTTTGTTAGAATTGCATAATGGCGCCTCTCCTGAGTCGGTTCAGGAGCGTTTTGATGCGACCTTTACAGGTGTTTCAGCCATCGAGATTTCGCTCATGGAGCACGAGCTGATGAACTCAGAGTCAGGTGTCACCTTTGAAGATGTTATGGAACTCTGTGATGTCCATGCCAATCTTTTTAAAAATGCTGTTAAGGGTGTCGAAGTTGCAGATACTGAGCATCCAGGCCACCCAGTTCGTGTCTTCAAGGAAGAAAATCTGGCTCTCCGTGCAGCTTTAATTCGCATTAGGAGGTTGTTAGATACCTATGAGTCTATGGAAGACGAGGAAATGCTTTCGGAGATGCGTAAGGGTTTGATCCGTCAGATGGGACTTGTGGGTCAATTTGATATCCATTACCAGCGTAAGGAAGAGCTCTTTTTCCCCATCATGGAGCGCTATGGACATGATTCACCTCCTAAGGTTATGTGGGGAGTGGATGATCAGATCAGGGAACTCTTTCAAACAGCTTTAACGACAGCCAAGTCACTACCAGAAGTGTCGATTAGCACTGTAAAGGAAACTTTTGAAGCCTTTGCGACAGAGTTTGAAAGTATGATTTTCAAGGAAGAGTCCATCCTTCTCATGATTCTCCTTGAGTCCTTTACTCAGGATGACTGGCTTCAGATTGCAGAGGAGAGCGATGCCTATGGCTATGCCATCATCCGTCCGTCTGAGAAATGGGTGCCAGAACGCCAGAGTTTTATTGAGGAAAAGAATACAGAGGAACCCGTGCAACTAGACACTGCTGAAGGCCAAGTTCAACAAGTCATAGATACGCCAGAAGGTCAGTTTACCATTACCTTTACCCCTAAGGAAAAGGAAGCAGTGTTGGACCGCCATAGTCAACAGACTTTTGGCAATGGCTATCTCTCGGTCGAGCAGGCCAATCTCATCCTCAATCACCTCCCTATGGAGATTACCTTTGTCAATAAAGATGATATTTTCCAGTATTACAATGACAATACACCGGCTGATGAGATGATTTTCAAACGGACGCCGTCACAAGTTGGGCGCAATGTTGAACTTTGCCATCCGCCTAAGTACTTGGACAAGGTCAAAACTATCATGAAGGGACTTCGTGAGGGTACTAAGGATAAGTATGAAATGTGGTTCAAGTCTGAGTCACGAGGTAAGTTTGTCCACATCACCTACGCGGCAGTGCACGATGAAAACGGAGAATTCCAAGGAGTGCTGGAGTATGTTCAGGATATTCAACCCTACCGTGAGATTGACACGGACTATTTCCGTGGATTAGAATAAGGAGAAAAAATGAGTTACGAACAAGAATTTATGAAGGAATTTGAAGCTTGGGTTAATACCCAGATTATGATTAACGACATGGCGCTCAAGGAAAGCCAAAAGGTCTATGAAGAAGACCAAGACGAGCGTGCCAAAGATGCTATGATTCGTTACGAAAGCCGTTTGGATGCTTATCAGTTCTTGCTTGGAAAATTTGATAATTTCAAAGCAGGCAAGGGATTCCATGATTTGCCAGATGGCTTGTTTGGTGAGCGAAATTATTAAACGAGAAAGATTCTTGATTTTTTACTAAAATCTTGATAGAATATTTATATTAAATCCTTGTCAGAGCAGGGATTTTTTATTGAAAGGATTTTATCATGTCAAAGAAACTCAATCGTAAAAAACAATTACGAAATAGTCTCCGTCGCGCAGGTGCCTTTTCAAGTGCTGTGACTAAGGTTGTAGAAGAGACAAAAAAAGTCGTGAAACGTGCAGAACAGTCAGCAAGCCAAGCTGGTAAGGCTGTTTCTAAAAAAGTTGAGCAAGCAGTAGAAGCTACTAAAGAGCAAGCTCAAAAAGTAGCCAATTCTGTGGAAGATTTTGCAGCAAACTTGGGTGGACTTCCACTTGATCGTGCCAAAACTTTCTATGATGAAGGAATCAAGTCTGCGTCAGATTTCAAAAACTGGACTGAAAAAGAACTCCTTGCTTTGAAAGGAATCGGCCCAGCTACCATCAAGAAATTGAAAGAAAACGGCATTAAGTTCAAGTAATCTTTCTTGTTCCTTGCAATTCCAAGAAAAACTTGCTACAATAAAGCCATCAGAGGTGTTTTGAATCCCACATTTTACAGAAAGTGGCGGTGCTGAGAAGTCCACAAATGTGTCAAAACTGGTTACTGATGGATGAAAAATGAAATATTACTGTCTTTTTATTTTAAAGACAAGAGTTGCGGGCTTTGCCCGAAATTGGGTGGTACCGCGGATAGCACATTCGTCCCTGTCATATAGATGGCAGGGCTTTTCTTTTGTATCTTGGTCAAAGGAGGTTGTTATGAAGCAATCTTTTAACACAAGTAAACTCTATTATGGTTTTCCTATCTTCATTTTGGGATATCAGGATCAGAATTTTGGACACAATATAACGACCTGTAGCTCCTCTTATAGTCTGGGAGATTGGCTAGTCATCGGTGTTGGTGCTGAGGAAAATGCGGCTGATCAGATAAAGTACTATCAGAAGTTTACTGTGAATATCCCTGATGAAAATCTCATGCTCGAGATGGAGCAGGCTGGTTTTATCAGTCATCGAGAGAAATTGAGACACCTGGGGCTAGACTACGAGATTTCTGAACGGAGCCAGGCACCGATTTTAAAGGACTGTCCAGTAGTATTGGATTGTCAAGTAGATCGGATTATCGAGGAAGATGGAATCTGTCATATCTTTGCTAAGATTATCGAACGACTAGCTGATCCAGAACTTTTGGATGACAAGGGGCATTTTAAGAATGACCGTTTTGCGCCGACTTACTTTATGGGGGATGGCCACCAGCGCGTTTATCGTTATCTAGATGACCGAGTTGATCCCATGGGAAGCTTTATCAAGAAAGCGAGGAAGAAGGATGACAAGAGCTGAACTGCCAGAACGATTAGAAACAGAACGGCTAGTCTTGCGAGTCCGTACCGTGGCTGATGCCGAGGCCATCCATGCCTACGCTAGTTTGCCAGAGGTCGCCTATCCAGCAGGCTTTCCGCCCGTCAAGAGCTTGGAAGATGAGATTTATTATCTGGAGCATATTCTTCCAGAACGCAATCAAAAGAACAATCTCCCAGCGGGCTATGGAATTGTCGTCAAAGGAACCGATAAAGTCATTGGTTCTGTTGACTTCAACCATCGCCATGCGGATGATGTGCTAGAGCTTGGCTATACCTTGCATCCAGACTATTGGGGTCGAGGCTATGTACCAGAAGCAGCGCGTGCCTTGGTCGATTTAGCCTTTAAAGATTTGGGTCTTCACAAGATTGAATTGACTTGTTTTGATTATAATGTCCAAAGTCAACGAGTCGCAGAGAAACTTGGATTTACCCTCGAAGCTCGTATCCGAGACCGTAAAGATGTTCAAGGAAACCGCTGTGACAGTCTGATATATGGTTTGCTGAGAAGTGAGTGGGAGGTAGTTTGATGCACATTTTCATCATTGGGGCTCCGGCTTCTGGGAAAATGACGATTGGTCAAGAGTTATCTCGACTGACAGATGCTACCCTATTTTATAACCATCAAGCCATCGATTTTGCATTAGAAATCTATCAGGACTTTACAGAGGAAATGTGGGAATTTGTTCGTGGAATCACCTTTTCTTTCCTTGGAGCAAGTGCAAGAAATCAGCGATCAGTAATTTTAACTGACGTAATTGATTTTTCAAATCAGTACCAGCTGATGTATTTAAAGCAAATTCAGGATTTGTTGGATAACTTTCATCAAGAGATTCTGTTTGTTGAGTTGGAAACAAGTCTTGAAGAGCGTTTACGTCGAAACCGAACGGAGAATCGATTAAATCACAAACCCTTAAAACGACATATTGAGGTATCTGAAAGAGAAATTTTAGAGACCGCTGAAACACTTCAATTACATTCTCAACATCAACCAAATGAGTTGCACCATTACTTTAAAATAAATAATACGAGTTTGACTGCAAAAGAAGCTGCTAAGCAAATTCAAAATAAAATGAACAAAATAGAGAAAGGACAAACACATGTCTAAAGAACTTTCACCTAAATACAATCCAGCCGAAGTTGAGGCTGGTCGTTACCAAAAATGGCTTGATGCGGATGTTTTCAAGCCTTCAGGCGATCAAAAGGCTAAGCCTTATTCAATCGTGATCCCACCACCAAACGTAACTGGTAAACTTCACCTGGGTCACGCTTGGGATACAACTTTGCAAGATATTATCATCCGTCAAAAACGTATGCAAGGTTTTGACACCCTTTGGCTTCCAGGTATGGACCACGCGGGGATTGCCACTCAGGCTAAGGTTGAGGAGCGCTTGCGTGGTGAAGGCATTACGCGTTATGACCTCGGTCGTGAAAAATTCCTCGATAAGGTTTGGGAATGGAAAGACGAATATGCCACTACTATCAAGGAACAATGGGGCAAGATGGGTCTCTCTGTAGACTACTCTCGTGAGCGTTTCACTCTTGACGAAGGTTTGTCAAAAGCTGTTCGTAAGGTCTTCGTGGACCTTTACAAAAAAGGTTGGATCTACCGTGGTGAGTTTATCATCAACTGGGATCCAGCAGCTCGCACAGCCCTTTCTGATATCGAAGTTATCCACAAGGACGTAGAAGGTGCCTTCTACCACATGAACTACATGCTGGAAGATGGCTCACGCGCCCTTGAAGTTGCGACAACTCGTCCAGAGACCATGTTTGGAGACGTAGCTGTTGCGGTCAATCCAGAAGATCCACGCTACAAGGACCTGATTGGCAAAAACGTCATCCTTCCAATCGCTAATAAATTGATCCCAATCGTTGGGGATGAGCATGCAGATCCTGAGTTTGGTACTGGTGTTGTGAAAATCACACCTGCCCACGATCCAAATGACTTCTTGGTTGGTCAACGCCATAACTTGCCACAAGTTAACGTCATGAACGACGACGGAACTATGAATGACTTGGCCTTTGAATTTGCAGGCATGGATCGTTTTGAAGCTCGTAAGGCAGTCGTTGCTAAGCTGGAAGAAATCGGTGCCCTTGTTAAAATCGAAAAACGTGTCCATAGTGTTGGTCACTCAGAGCGTACAGGTGTTGTGGTTGAACCACGCTTGTCTACGCAATGGTTCGTTAAGATGGACCAATTGGCCAAAAATGCTATTGCTAACCAAGATACAGAAGACAAGGTAGAATTCTACCCGCCACGTTTCAACGATACCTTCCTCCAATGGATGGAAAATGTCCACGACTGGGTTATCTCTCGTCAGCTCTGGTGGGGTCACCAAATCCCTGCTTGGTACAATGCTGAAGGTGAAATGTATGTTGGCGAAGAAGCTCCAGAAGGTGACGGATGGACTCAGGACGAAGACGTCTTGGATACTTGGTTTAGTTCTGCCCTTTGGCCATTCTCAACCATGGGCTGGCCTGATGTCGATTCAGAAGACTTCAAACGTTACTTCCCAACTTCAACCTTGGTAACAGGTTACGATATTATCTTCTTCTGGGTGTCTCGTATGATCTTCCAATCATTGGAATTCACGGGTCGTCAGCCATTCCAAAACGTTCTTATTCACGGTCTCATTCGTGACGAGCAAGGACGCAAGATGTCTAAATCTCTCGGTAACGGGATTGACCCGATGGATGTCATCGAGAAATACGGTGCTGATGCCCTTCGTTGGTTCCTCTCAAACGGTTCTGCGCCAGGACAAGACGTCCGCTTCTCTTACGAGAAAATGGATGCTTCATGGAACTTCATTAACAAAATCTGGAACATCTCTCGCTACATCCTTATGAACAATGAAGGCTTGACCCTTGAGCAAGCAACTGCCAATGTGGAAAAAGTTGTCAACAAGGAAGCTGGAAATGTCACAGACCGCTGGATTCTCCACAACCTCAATGAAACTATTGGAAAAGCAACTGCTAACTTTGACAAGTTTGAGTTTGGTGTCGCTGGGCATATCCTTTACAACTTCATCTGGGATGAATTTGCGGACTGGTATGTTGAATTGACCAAGGAAGTTCTTTATAGCGATAACGAAGAAGAGAAAGTTATCACACGTTCTGTTCTCCTTTATACTTTGGACAAGATCCTTCGTCTCCTTCACCCAATCATGCCATTCGTGACAGAGGAAATCTTTGGGCAAATCTCAGAAGGTTCTATCGTGACAGCAGAATACCCAACTGTTAATCCAACCTTTGAAGACCTGGCGGCTCACACAGGTGTCGAAAGTCTCAAAGACTTGATCCGTGCCGTTCGTAATGCGCGTGCAGAAGTAAATGTAGCACCAAGCAAGCCAATCACCATCCTTGTTAAGACAAGCGATAGCGCCTTGGAGGCCTTCTTTAACAGCAATGTCAACTACATCAAACGCTTCACAAATCCAGAACACTTGGAAATCGCATCAAGCATCCCTGCACCTGAACTCGCTATGTCAAGCGTCATCACAGGAGCAGAAATCTACTTGCCACTGGCAGACCTCCTCAATGTCGAAGAAGAACTAGCTCGTCTCGACAAGGAACTGGCTAAATGGCAAAAAGAACTGGACATGGTCGGTAAGAAGCTCTCTAACGAACGCTTCGTAGCCAATGCCAAACCAGAAGTCGTCCAAAAAGAACGCGACAAACAAGCCGACTACCAAGCCAAATACGACGCGACCGTAGCACGTATTGACGAGATGAAGAAGTTGGTGAAATAAACACAGAAACACGGTGATGAGCCGTGTTTTTTGGTATAATGAAATCAATATCTATTGGGTCGGGAGTGGGATATTGAGAGATAATCTTAGAAAATTAATAAATAGTGCAATAGTAAAATATACTTTTCCTATTATACTTACTGACGAACAAGAACAAGTAACTTCAATTAATAAGAGTAATTTAACAACTGCTGGAAAGGATGAATATTGTTTTAAAGGCAATGATAATGACATTTCAAAGATAATTTATAATGGAATTGTTGAATTCGCTGAGAATGAATTTAAGATTGATTATGATAATTTGGATAGAGAACAAACAAAGGTGATCAAAACTAAATTAAAATATAATGAAAATGATTTCTTTCAAACAAAACTTCAATACGGATTTTATGGGGAAGTACTTTTAGATTTATTTTTAAGAAATTATTTTTATACTGATGTTCTAATTGCTAGAGGTTATTTTTATTCACCTCTTGAAAAGTCTGAACCAAAAGGGTTTGATGCTTTTCATATTATTGATAATAAAGGAAATTTAGAGCTCTGGTTTGGAGAAGCAAAATTTCATCAAAGTTTTACATCTGGAATCAACTCTGTACTTTCCAAGATAAATTATTCTATTTCAGATGACTATTTGAATAATCATATGTTTGCAATTATTAATGAGAAAGATAATATCTCTCATTTGCATCCAATTTTAGAAGGAATAATTACAAAATGGGAAGATAATCCTGATATTATTCTTACCGATGAATTACAAAATAATAATATTGAATTAGTGTATCCTGTTTTTATTGCATATCAAAAACAGCAAACCTACGGTTACGAAAAATCAATTGCATCCAGCGTAGATAAAATCAATAGGGAGTTAGGAAAATATTCGTTAAATTTAGCTATTAAAATAAAGGTTAGTATATTTGTAATGCTCTTACCTGTTGATGATTCTAATAAATTAAAGGAAGAAGTGATTGAATGGATAGAAACGAAAGAACCGCTCATCTAATTAAGGAATTGAATTTATACAAACGATACCCTGAAAGAAGAGGTATCTTTGTCAAGGCAACTTGTGACTATTACGACGCTGTTAAAATAGATGAACTTACAAGTAATGATTTAAATTTCTTGCGTTATGTAGCAAATGAAGCTGGAGTTCCACAATATTATCAGTTACTTGAAAATAAATATCAAGCAGGAAAAACTATTAATAAAGAGAGCATGAATTTATTATCTATGAGTTCTTTTATTAATGAAGCGTCTTTAATTGTAAAAGATGAGATGCTACATAAATATCAAAAAGAAGTCACTGACTTGTTTGAAATTAATACTGAAAATAGATATATTCTTTCTGCGCCAACTTCTTTCGGTAAAACTTTTACAGTTTATACTATTATAAAAAAGATGGGTTACTCTAATATATTATTAGTATTTCCTACAATTAGTTTATTATCGGAAAATTTGTTGAAACTACAAAATGATGAGTTCTTTTCTACATATAAAATTCATAGCTTAAGTGAAATAAAAAAAGAAGAGTTTGGAGAAAAGAATATATTTATCTATACTCCTGAGCGATACCTCTCATTTTTAGATAATAATAGTTTAAATTTTGATTTTACATTCGTAGATGAAATATATAAAATTGACAATGATTTTATTATCAATAATGAGACTCCAGAAGAAAATGAGCGAGATACTGCATATAGACTTGCCTTAGAATACGCTTGTCGAAATAGTCGGGATTTATTACTTGCCGGACCGTATATTCAATTTCAAAAACCAGAAACTAAAGTAAACTCATTTAATAATTTTACTTCAATAAATAGATTTAATAAATTAGAATACAATGATATTGAAATTGTTTCAAAAAATATAACCCATATTAAAAGAAATAAATTTGAAATTGGAAATATAGTGCATAGATTAAAAGCTGGTACGTCAACTATGCAAGATAAAGTTGCACAATCTATTATAAATTTAGATGAGAATACCCTGATTTATTGCGGAAGAAAGTATGATGTAGAACGATTTGCAGATTTTTTGTTAAGAAATCCTGAATATAATTCACTTTTATTAAAAAAAGATGACAATGAATTGTATTCTATATTTTTAGAACACGTAGAAAAAAATTTTGGTTCAGATTGGATTCTGTTTAAAGCACTTGAAAAAAGAATTGGAATCCATCATTCAGGAATACCAAAATATATACAAAATGAAATGATTAATTTATTTAATAAAGGTGATCTACTATGTCTTTTTTCTACAACAACAATTACTGAAGGTGTTAATACGACTGCAAAAAATTTAATTATTACTTCTGTCAAAAAGGGAATAAAGTCATTGAAACAATTTGATGCTAAAAATATTGCTGGGAGAGCAGGCAGATTTAATGTATATTATAGTGGTAATGTCATTGATTTAACTGAAGAATTTGAAGCTGTTATTGAATCGCAACAGGACAAAATTGAACATAAAAATTATGATAACAACCGAAACAAAACGGATGTAGATTTAGAAGTAACACTTGATGAATTTTTGACAGATGATGATAAAAATTTCAAGGCTGAAATTAATAAAGCTAAAGTAAAATCAGGATTACCAGATTTTATTTTTCAATCTTACAAAACAATAGGCCCTTTGGAGAAAATCTCAATCTATAATCGTATAAAAGAGATGTCGTTAGTCGAATTTCATAAAATTGATCAGTTGAAGCAGGTATTAAATTTGAGCAACGGCACAGAAATTCATTGGGAAGGTTTTCAAACAGTAGTTGATATTTGTCATAATTTTGTCTCTAATTCAGATTTAAAACATATAATGGAAACTAGGGTAGGAAAGAAACAATTTTCTTTAATTGTGATACAGTTATCAGAGTTTTTACAAAAAGGTTTTTTAGGGATAGTTGATTATTATGTCAAAGAACAGAATAAAAACAAAGATATGGCAATTAGAATAACTGCAAAATTAATCTACACAATATTTAAATATCATCTCGTAAAGTATTTAGGAGTGTTTGATTTGCTATATAGATTCCATTATTCAAAGGTCTACAAAAGAAACTTTGATGATGTTACTGGAATTAAAATTCTTCTGCAAAAGCTAGAGTATAATGCTCTGACTGATATTGGGCGCAAATTGAGTGATTATGGAGTTCCTTTTGAATTAGTAAAATATTATGATGGAAGTGTAACTACTAAAAATTTTGATTTATATGAAAGTTATGTAGATAGAAGAATACAAAGATTACTTGAATAAAAGATAAGACTGGGCAAAAACTCAATTTCAGGAGAAAATGAAGTAAATCTTTCCACAATAAAACGCATAGTATCAAGGTTTTTTGAACTGCACCCCAAAAGTTAGACAGAAAAAATCTAACTTTTGGGGTGTTTTTATTATGAAATTAACTTATGATGATAAAGTTCAAATCTATGAACTTAGAAAACAAGGATATAGCATAGAGAAGCTTTCAAATAAATTTGGGATAAACAATTCTAATATTAGGTACATGATTAAATTGATTGATCGTTACGGAATAGAGTTCGTCAAAAAAGGAAAAAATCGTTACTATTCTCCTGATTTAAAACAAGAAATGATTCATAAAGTCTTACATGAATGCTGGACTAAAGATAGAGTTTCTCTTGAATACGGCCTCCCGAGTCGTACGATACTTCTTAATTGGCTAGCACAATACAAGAAAAACGGGTATACTATTGTTGAGAAAACAAGAGGGAGAGCACCTAAAATGGGACGTAAGCCAAAAACGAGACCTGAAGAGAGGACAGAATTAGAACGTCTTCAAGCAGAAAATGAGTATCTGAGAGCGGAGAATGCCGTCCTAAAAAAGTTAAGAGAACTCCGATTGAAGGAGGAAAAAGAGAAAGAAGAAAGACAGAAATTGTTCAAGAATTAATGACTGAGTTTTCGTTAGATATTCTTCTAAAAGCCATTAAACTAGCTCGTTCAACCTACTACTATCACTTGAAACAGCTAGATAAACCAGATAAGGACCAAGAACTTAAAGCTGAAATTCAATCCATTTTTATCGAACACAAGGGAAATTATGGTTATCGTCGGGTTCATTTAGAACTAAGAAATCGTGGTTATCTGGTAAATCAGAAAAGAGTTCAACGCTTGATGAAAGTACTCAATTTACAAGCTAAAATGCGACAGAAACGAAAATATTCTTCTCATAAAGGAGACGTTGGCAAGAAAGCAGATAACCTCATTCAACGCCAATTTGAAGCAGCCAAACCAATAGAAAAGTGCTACACAGACGTGACAGAATTTTCCATTCCAGCAAGTGCTCAAAAGCTTTACTTATCACCAGTTTTAGATGGCTTTAATAGTGAAATTATCGCCTATAATCTTTCAACTTCACCCAACTTAGAACAAGTAAAAACAATGTTGGAACAGGCATTCACAGAGAAGCACTACGAAAATACAATTCTCCATAGTGACCAAGGCTGGCAATATCAACACGATTTTTATCATCAGTTCCTAGAGAGTAAGGGAATTCAAGCATCCATGTCACGTAAAGGTAACAGTCCAGACAACGGTATGATGGAATCTTTCTTTGGCATTCTGAAATCGGAGATGTTTTATGGTTATGAGAAAACCTTTAAATCACTTAATCAATTGGAACAAGCCA
The DNA here is from genome assembly GCF_003626515.1 of Streptococcus chosunensis. Classification (GTDB taxonomy): domain Bacteria; phylum Bacillota; class Bacilli; order Lactobacillales; family Streptococcaceae; genus Streptococcus; species Streptococcus chosunensis. The sequence continues at coordinate 439,284 of NZ_RBCK01000002.1, forward strand.
TTGTTGACTATATTGATTACTACAACAATAAACGAATTAAGGTAAAACTAAAAGGACTCAGTCCTGTACAATACAGAACTAAATCCTTTGGATAAATTAATTGTCTAACTTTTTGGGGTCAGTACATTTCAATACCTGATATTATGCGTTTTTGATTTTAGAGACTTTTTTTGCCCAGCCTCATCTTAGTAATTATATTTAGATAATCGTAAACAAAATATCAGTAGGACTAGTCCACTCTACTTTGATTTTAGTTCCAACACTTACATTCATTTGATTGAACCAGTCGTTAAAAGCTCTCAAGTTTCTTTGACCAGAAAGATTTTTAGCATAGGGATCTCCACCCCGAGAATTTCCTGATGATTTTACTATTCCAACGAAGTATCCATCTGTTGATCTAGCATTAAATATATTTTGTCCTAAAACATCTTTTCCTTGAGTATGTTTAGAATTAAATATTCCATACTGATGTGCGGCTTTACTTGGAATTGGGATATAGCATTCTCCTGTTATCTGAGGTCGAGAATTTGTATATCTATAAGTACCCCAGTCAATGTTCGTTTCTTTAAGTTCTACTGTGAATTGATCTCCTTGATTTGGCATTATGCACCTCTTTGTTTTAACATATTCATTATATCATAAATATTTGAGAGATGTTTATATTTCTGTCTTTTTTAAAAAATGATATACTAGTATAGTTAATCATATTTTTAGAAAGCAGGTTACTACATGACAAATTCTGTAAGTTCGAACCGCTCTGAGAAGTACAACATTGCAGCTTTCTTCTCAGGTGTTGGGGGAATTGAGTTGGGATTTGAACAGACCAACGAGTTCAGAGTGGTGTATGCCAATGAGTTTGATAAGTATGCGCGTCAGACTTATCAGTTAAACCATCCAAATACCTATTTGGATGGTCGTGATATTCACGATGTTCAGCCAGAGGATATTCCAGCTGAACGCGTGGATGTGATTATGGGAGGTTTCCCCTGTCAGGCCTTTAGTATTGCGGGTTATCGTAAGGGCTTTGATGACGATCGTGGCGATCTTTTCTTCGAATTGCTTCGCATGATTGAGGGATGCAAACCTCGCGCTATTTTTATCGAAAACGTTAAGAACATGGTCGGTCATGACCATGGTAATACCTTTAAGGTTATTCGTGAAGCCTTGACCGAGAACAACTACTTTATCAAGTGGAAGGTTCTCAACGGTAAAGACTACGGAAATATCCCACAAAACCGTGAGCGGATCTACATTGTTGGTTTTGATACCCAAGAAGCTTATGATTTGTTCGCGTTCCCAGAGGAAATCAAGCTGACTACGAGTCTTCAGGATGTGATTAACTTTGGTGATAAGCTAGATGAGGTCTATTACTACCGTGAAGGCAAGCAAAACTTCTACGATCAGTTGAAGTTTGAAGTGACCAGTCAAGACACGGTTTACCAGTGGCGCCGTCAGTATGTCCGTGAAAATAAAAATGGCGTTGTCCCTACCCTCACAGCAAATATGGGAACAGGTGGACACAATGTTCCATTGATTCTGACAAATAGTGGCGAGATTCGTAAGTTGACTCCCAAAGAAACCTTTAATGTTCAAGGCTATCCTAAATCATTTAAAATTCCAGAAGGGGTTTCCAATGGTCAGCTCTACAAGCAGGCTGGAAATAGCGTAGTCGTTCCCGTGATTAAACGTATCGCGGAAAATGTTGCCAAGGCTTTAAATGAAAGCCAAGGGCAATCTCAACTTGCACGCTCAGGAAAAATTGCCATTATCTACACCAAGATGAATGGACAATTTGAAGGGCAATCCTATGTCAAGGACTTTGTAGATAGCTATGACCAAGCTCTTGAAAAAATCAAGTCTTATGACGATGGTTTAGCTGTTCTGTCTGGTGAAGATTATTTAAAATTGATTAAAAAACGAGGAAATCTCGAATTTTACAGTATTAATTAACGAATATATAAGAGGGTTAGTGAAAAACTAATCTTCTTTTGATATACTGAAAATAGAAAAGAGGGTGCTTATGTGGGAACATCTAAAGTCTGAACAAAAAGACAAATACAAAACCTTAATTACCAACTTCGCTAGTTTGAGTCAAGCTTTTTCTCAAAAGGCTGAATCCGAAGATGATGGACAAACAGAGAATTATGTTGCTCCAATTGTTAATTCTAAATTTCAGGAAACTGTTTTCCAGAAGGCTTTTAATGCGGTTGGAGAAGATATTGCCAATACCTCTTATGATGCTTCTGTCGTTGTGGATGAAAATCATAAATACCTAGTGGGTATCAAGTCTTTTGGAATCAATTCTGGAGACCAAAAAATTGCCCAGTTTAAGAAGGACTCTCAAGATTGGACGGACTTGTTGGGTGATATCAAGTTTCATGCGGATATTGCTGCTGATAAAGAAACAGCAGACAAGCAAAACTATCAACGCTATGAAGAGTTGGCACGAAAGATTGCGACCTTAAGAAATCAGAGAATCGAATCTTCTAAAGCACAAATTAAGGGTTTTAACTCAGGTTCGGTCAATGTTGAAGCTGTCTATCACGTTCTGATGCCGACACCAAAGGGAGAAAATCCTAAGATTTTTGTCGGTGAAACATCTTATTTGCCAGTTGATATTGATAATCTGGTCATTGAAGGATCAACTACCAAAAACAATCCCACCAATTTTAGATTTACGGATGGACAACATCATTACAAGTATACAGCGGCTGACAGCCAGCTCCACATGACTTTTAACAATAAAGACATTGTGGTAGATACTTGGGATGTCCATTATATTGAAGATCCTTTTTCTCTCTTTGAAAACCTTCATTTACTGACAGCTGAAAAGGATAAAACTGATATCTTAGAGACAGTGTCTTGGGTTATTACAGACAAACATGGAAATGTGGAAGCAAACTCTGGTTTCAATGCCTTTAACGGAGGATCAAAACTAGCTAAGAAAGATCGTCTGCCACGGATTCTAAAGATTCAGGAAAAATTCAAAGACAGTCTGGCTCCAGAAGAACTAGCTTTTATGACTTTCTCACTAGAGGAAATTCTTTTGAAAAAATGGACTAGCAAGGAAGAAAAAGCTCAGATGAAGGCGATTCGTGAGGACTTGATTCACTTTGTCCACAATACTGGCAATAAAAAACTCATCAAAGAGATTGAACAACTCGTCTATCGGCCAGTTAGTGAGGTTTACATTCCTCTGCCTGACTCGAAAAACTTTCACGATGAAAGACAAGATTTCTTTGGGCCAGGCTTCGGGACTTTTGAGCCTGGAACTAAAAAATTAGCTCTATCTAAGGAAGAAAGAACTTTTAAACTACGCTTTTTATCTTCTGGTGATGTTATTAACGCCTATATAAATCAAGAAGCTGGTAAGGCTATTCAGTCTACCGATAAGCAAGAAATTCTTGGCAACTGGATTTTACGAGGAGTCTTCCAGTTGAAAGAACGAGAAGTCTTAACAGGTCAGCGACTCAATGAACTGGAAATCAACGGTATTCGTTTGACTAAGTTTAAAAATGGGGAAATTGGTATTGAATTCATCTGGATTGATACTGAAAATCCACCTAGTGATGCCATAGGCTGGGTAGCAAAGAAATAAAAAGTCCTGTCACTTTCTCCCCCTTAACCTTTGACTATTCTGCAAAATTATCGTAAAATAAAGAGTAAATGATAAAATGAGGTCAGAGTCTGTTCGCTCTGGCGATAGTAGTATAAATGAGGAGAAACGCTTTGGAATTAGAAGTATTTGCTGGGCAAGAAAAAAGTGAACTATCTATGATTGAGGTGGCGCGTGCTATCTTGGAACTTCGTGGTCGCGACCATGAGATGCATTTTAGCGATCTTGTAAACGAAATTCAAAACTACCTTGGAACATCAAATAGCGATATCCGCGAAGCTTTACCTTTGTTCTACACAGAGTTGAACTTTGACGGTAGCTTCATCTCACTTGGGGACAACAAATGGGGGCTTCGTTCATGGTATGGTGTGGATGAAATCGACGAAGAAATCATCGCTCTTGAAGAAAATGACGACGATGAAGTAGCACCAAAAGCTAAGAAAAAACGTGTCAATGCTTTCATGGACGGCGATTCAGATGCTATTGACTACAATGCAGATGACCCAGAAGACGAAGATGCATACGAAGCAGATCCAGCTCTTTCATACGATGATGAAAATCCAGATGATGAGAAAAATGAAGTGGAAGCTTACGATGCAGAAATCAACGAAATCGCTCCAGATGACTTGGGTGAAGACGTGGATCTCAACGAAGAAGACGACGAGTTTTCAGATGATGATGCTGAAAACATCGGGGAGTAAAAGTTAGCTATTGACAATTATCCTATTTTTAGGTATCATATTGTTCGGGCACCTCTTTTGGAGGTCGGGGCTCCCTAGTTCTTAGGGAGCTATTTTTGTTTTTTCAAGAAGTTATCTTCTTGTATTTTGGTTGTGAATCTGGTGCAGTCATCCCAGATTATTCTTATTAGTAGGGTCTTGTTTTCTATGTCCCCTCGTAGTTAACAAGGCCTTGAGCATTTTAGAAAGAGGAATCTATGTCAACGAAATATATTTTTGTAACTGGTGGTGTGGTATCGTCTATTGGGAAAGGGATTGTTGCAGCAAGTCTGGGCCGTCTCTTGAAAAATCGTGGTCTCAAAGTAACCATTCAAAAGTTTGACCCTTATATCAATATCGATCCGGGAACTATGAGTCCTTATCAGCACGGGGAAGTTTTTGTGACAGATGACGGAGCTGAGACTGATTTGGACTTGGGTCACTATGAACGTTTCATCGATATCAATCTTAACAAATATTCCAATGTGACAACTGGTAAAATTTACAGCGAAGTTCTTCGTAAGGAACGTCGTGGAGAATACCTTGGGGCAACTGTTCAAGTCATTCCTCATATTACAGATGCTTTGAAAGAAAAAATCAAGCGTGCCGCTCTAACGACTGACTCTGACGTCATTATCACAGAGGTCGGTGGAACTGTTGGGGATATTGAGTCCTTGCCATTCCTAGAGGCCCTTCGTCAAATGAAGGCAGATGTGGGGGCGGATAATGTCATGTACATTCATACAACCTTGCTTCCTTACCTCAAGGCCGCTGGTGAAATGAAAACCAAACCAACTCAACACTCTGTAAAAGAATTGCGTGGATTGGGAATCCAGCCAAATATGTTGGTTATTCGTACAGAAGAGCCAGCTGGTCAAGGAATTAAAAACAAACTAGCCCAGTTCTGTGATGTGGCACCAGAAGCCGTTATCGAATCGTTGGATGTTGAACATCTTTACCAAATTCCATTGAATTTGCAGGCTCAAGGTATGGACCAGATTGTCTGTGATCATTTGAAATTAGACGCACCAGCAGCGGATATGACAGAATGGTCAGCCATGGTGGACAAGGTCATGAACCTCAAGAAACAAGTTAAAATTTCCCTTGTCGGTAAGTATGTGGAGTTGCAAGATGCTTACATTTCTGTGGTCGAAGCCTTGAAACACTCTGGATATGCAAATGACGCAGAAGTTAAAATCAATTGGGTCAATGCCAATGATGTGACAGCAGAGAATGTGGTAGAGCTTTTGTCTGATGCTGACGGAATCATCGTACCAGGTGGTTTTGGTCAACGTGGTACAGAAGGGAAAATCCAAGCCATCCGCTATGCGCGTGAGAATGATGTTCCTATGTTGGGTGTCTGCTTGGGAATGCAGTTGACTTGTATCGAGTTTGCTCGTCACGTTTTAGGTCTTGAAGGTGCCAATTCTGCAGAGCTTGCACCAGAAACAAAATACCCTATCATTGATATCATGCGTGATCAGATTGACGTTGAGGATATGGGTGGAACCCTTCGTTTGGGACTTTATCCATCTAAGTTAAAACGTGGCTCTAAGGCAGCAGCTGCTTATCACAATCAAGAAGTGGTGCAACGCCGTCATCGTCACCGTTATGAGTTTAATAACGCCTTCCGTGAGCAGTTTGAGGCAGCAGGCTTTGTCTTCTCAGGAGTTTCTCCAGATAATCGTTTGGTCGAAATCGTTGAAATCCCTGAAAATAAATTCTTTGTAGCATGTCAGTATCACCCTGAACTATCAAGCCGTCCAAACCGTCCAGAAGAACTCTACACTGCCTTTGTCACTGCAGCAGTTGAGAACAGCAATTAGTAAAATCAGAACCTTTGAGACCAATCTCAGAGGTTTTTTGCTTGCATATTTAGGATAAGATTTGCAAAATAAAAACATAGTGATATAATTAATATAACAACACCTAAGGAGGATTTACAATGAAAAAAATCACATTATTTGGTTTATCTCTAGCTGGTCTAGCTTTACTGGCTTTTCCACATTCAGGGCAGGCATTTGAGCTTAAAGAAGAATGGGTTGTTAAGTGTGGAGTGCAGTATCAAGATGGCAAGATTCTTCGGTTTAACAATGGTCATGAAGTGGATATCAAAGTCTTGGATTTGCCAAAAACTGACAAAATCGAGTGGACGGTTAGTCTCAATGGTCAAGATCAGACAGTCAATTTCCTAGGTAAAGAAAAAGATAAGTCTATGATGGGTGTAGAGGGGCGTTATCTGAATTTCTATGTTCCATATGGCTATAGAGGAGATATCAAGGTAGAGGCCAAGAGCGGAAACGAAGTAAAGACCTGGTCAACGAAAGTTGTGGATAATATTCATGATGATAGTGGAAATAGAGGTTACTATCGAATTGAAGAATCAAATAATCAATACACTTACCTCGATGCTAAATGGGATTATCAAACCAAGACTTACACTGCTACTTTACCAGAGACTCTCAATGGTCAAAAAGTCTTTGCTTGGGCAGACTATGGCAATGGCGAGTTGAAACTTGAAAAACTAAAATCTATCAGTCACAAATATGATGATGGAGGATCTTTCAAAGAGCTTTATCCGATTGTAAAAGCAGAAAGCTGGCTAAAATCAAACCAAAACTGGTACTATCAAAAACAAGGTCAATTAGTGCAGAAGGATTGGGTTTATGACAAGGGGACTTGGTACTTTATGAATGATAAAGGAGTCATGTTCAATCAAACTTGGCTATATCAAGGTAGCAACTGGTATGCCTTTAAATCATCAGGAGCCATGATTGCTAGTGATTGGCTTTACGACCAAGGCAAGTGGTACTATTTATCAACTTCAGGTGCCATGAAAGCAAGCGCTTGGGTTTATGACAAGGGAGAATGGTATTATGTAAGTTCTTCTGGTGCCATGATTGAGAATGATTGGGTCAAAGATAATGGCAAGTGGTATTATCTGGCTTCATCAGGTAAGATGCTTCGCAATACCTACACCCCTGATGGTTACTACGTTGGTAACTCAGGCGCCTGGCAATAAATATAAGAAGTCCTTTTCCTTTAAGGAAGAGGATTTTTACTTGCTTTTCTGCTGCTTCCTCATTTGTCCTAAAACCTTTTTTGTGTTAAAATGAATGGTATGAAAGCTAAAAAAATGTGGATGGCAGGTCTGGCTCTGCTTGGTATTGGGATCCTTGCCCTTGCTACGAAAAAAGTTGCAGATGACCATAAGTTCATGAAAACTCAGGAAGAGTTGACAGAGATTGTGCGAGACCATTTTTCCGACATGGGGGAAATTGCGACCCTCTATGTTCAAGTTTATGAAAGTAGTCTAGAAAGACTTGTCGGAGGGGTTGTTTTTGAGGATGGCCGTCATTATACCTTTGTCTATGAAAATGAAGACCTAGTCTATGAGGAGGAAGTCTTATGATACAACCAGCAAGTTTAGAAGAATTAGCATTTTTAGTGGAAAAAGAGGGCAAGAAGGTCTTTCTTTTTGTAGCAGACTGGTGTGGCGATTGTCGTTATATCTATCCTGCCTTGCCAGAAATTGAGGAGACCAATCCAGAGTTCACCTTTATTCGGGTGGACCGGGACCAGTATATGGATTTAGCTAAACTCTGGGATGTTTACGGGATTCCTAGCCTGGTTGTTCTAGAAAAGGACAAGGAAATTGGTCGTTTTGTTAATCGCGACCGTAAAAGCAAGCAACAAATCAATGACTTTTTAGCAGGACTGAAATAGGAGAAAAGAGAAATAATGATTTTTACATATAATAAAGAACATGTCGGTGATGTCCTTATGGTCATCGTGAAAAACAGTGGAGATGCCAAACTGGACGTGGAGCGCAAAGGCAAGGTGGCTCGTGTTTTCCTCAAAGAAAACGGTGAAACAGTGGCCTGGAATATTTTCGAAGTTTCCAGTTGGTTTGAAATTGCAGAGCGCGGTCAAGTCTTTTTATCAGATGAGCAAGTCGCTCGTTTGAACCAAGAATTGCAGGTGGAAGGCTTTGCAGAAGAAATTATCAATGACAAAGAACCTAAGTTTGTTGTCGGTGAGATCATCGAGATGGTAGCTCATCCAGATAGTGACCACCTCAATATCTGCCAAGTTGCAGTCGCAAGTGATAAGATTGTGCAAATTGTTGCAGGTGCTCCTAATGCGCGTGTCGGTCTGAAAACCATTGTCGCTCTTCCAGGTGCTATGATGCCAAAAGGTAACCTCATTTTCCCAGGCGAACTTCGTGGTGAAAAGAGTTTTGGGATGATGTGCAGCCCTCGTGAATTGTATCTCCCAAATGCTCCGCAAAAACGTGGTGTTATTGAGTTATCAGAAGACCAAGTTGTCGGAACACCATTCGACCCAGCTAAGCACTGGACTGCTTAGGAACTTGTTAGTATCTGATAGACCAGCTAGAAGGAAATAAGATGGCAAAAAATGTAGTGATTACAGGAGCGACATCAGGAATCGGTGAAGCGATTGCGCGTGCTTATTTGGAGCAGGGTGAGAATGTCGTTCTAACCGGACGACGGACAGACAGACTAGAAGCCCTTAAGTCGGAGTTTGTAGAAGCCTTCCCAAATCAAACAATTTGGACCTTTTCATTAGATGTGACGGATATGGACATGGTAAAGACGGTCTGCTCCGATATTCTAGAAACGATAGGGCAGATTGATATCTTGGTCAATAACGCCGGACTAGCTCTAGGTTTAGCACCCTATCAGGACTATGAAGAGTTAGATATATTGACTATGTTGGATACCAATGTTAAGGGTTTGATGGCAGTCACTCGCTGTTTCTTGCCAGCAATGGTAAAAGCCAATCAAGGACATATCATCAACATGGGCTCTACTGCAGGAATCTATGCCTATGCGGGAGCAGCTGTTTACTCAGCCACCAAGGCAGCAGTTAAGACCTTTTCGGATGGGCTTCGAATCGATACCATCGCAACAGACATCAAGGTTACAACCATTCAGCCTGGAATTGTTGAAACAGATTTTTCGACAGTACGTTTTCATGGTGATAAAGAACGGGCTGCGTCCGTTTACCAAGGAATAGAAGCCTTGCAAACCCAGGATATTGCCGACACAGTAGTCTATGTGACCAGTCAGCCTCGCCGTGTGCAGATTACGGATATGACAATTATGGCAAATCAACAAGCGACTGGATTTATGGTTCATAAAAAGTAAAAAATTCCTCGAAAAGTTACAAATATCTGTAACTTTTTTTGATTTCCTACGAATAGATAAGTAGGAGGAAGAAAATATGTATAATAAAGTTATCTTGATTGGACGTTTAACGTCTACACCAGAATTGCACAAAACCAACAATGACAAGTCAGTAGCGCGAGCAACTATCGCTGTGAACCGTCGTTACAAAGACCAAAACGGGGAACGCGAAGCTGACTTCGTTAATATGGTCCTATGGGGCAGATTAGCAGAAACATTGGCAAGCTACGCAACCAAAGGTAGTCTCATTTCAGTGGATGGAGAACTTCGTACCCGTCGTTTCGAGAAAAATGGTCAAATGAATTATGTGACTGAAGTCCTTGTGACAGGGTTCCAACTCTTGGAAAGTCGTGCCCAACGTGCTATGCGTGAAAATAATGCAGGTCAAGACCTAGCGGATTTGGTTTTGGAAGAGGAGGAATTGCCATTTTAATACTCTTCAAAGCACGTCAGCTACACCTTGCCGTAGATATAGGTAACTGACTTCGTCAGTCTTATCTATAACCTCAAAACAGTGTTTTTAGCAGCCTGCGGCTAGTTTCCTAATTTTCACTAGTATAAATATTGAAAAGTCTGAGTTGGTCTCAGGCTTTTTATCTTGAGAAAGTCAGACTTTTTTCTTGACTATTTTTGACCAAGTGATACAATAGAACTATGAATTAGCACTCGAATACAAAGAGTGCTAATGATATCTATCTCATTATGGAGGAAATCAGATGTTGAAACCATTAGGAGACCGTGTGGTCTTGAAAATCGAAGAAAAAGAACAAACTGTTGGTGGCTTTGTCCTTGCAGGCTCAGCCCAAGAAAAAACCAAAACAGCCCAAGTTGTGGCTACTGGACAAGGTGTTCGTACCTTGAACGGTGACTTGGTTGCTCCAAGTGTTAAAGCTGGAGATCGTGTCTTAGTTGAAGCCCATGCAGGTCTTGATGTCAAAGATGGCGATGAAAAGTACATCATCGTTGGCGAAGCTAACATCTTGGCAATCATTGAAGAATAGAAGGAGAAAGTAAGTATGTCAAAAGAAATTAAATTTTCATCAGATGCCCGTTCAGCTATGGTTCGTGGTGTTGATATTCTTGCAGATACTGTTAAAGTAACCTTGGGACCAAAAGGTCGCAATGTCGTTCTTGAAAAATCATTTGGCTCACCCTTGATTACCAATGACGGTGTGACTATTGCCAAAGAAATCGAATTGGAAGACCATTTTGAAAATATGGGTGCCAAATTGGTATCAGAAGTAGCTTCTAAAACCAATGATATCGCAGGTGATGGGACTACAACTGCAACGGTATTGACCCAAGCAATCGTCCGTGAAGGCATCAAAAACGTCACAGCAGGTGCCAATCCAATCGGCATCCGTCGTGGGATTGAAACAGCAGTTGCCGCAGCAGTAGAAGCCTTGAAAAACAATGCCATTCCTGTTGCCAATAAAGAAGCCATCGCTCAGGTTGCTGCCGTATCTTCTCGTTCTGAAAAAGTCGGTGAATACATTTCTGAAGCCATGGAAAAAGTGGGTAAAGACGGAGTCATCACAATTGAAGAGTCACGTGGTATGGAAACAGAACTTGAAGTTGTAGAAGGAATGCAGTTCGACCGTGGTTACCTTTCACAGTACATGGTAACAGATAGCGAAAAAATGGTGGCTGACCTTGAAAATCCGTACATTTTGATTACAGACAAGAAAATTTCTAATATCCAAGAAATCTTGCCACTCCTAGAAAGTATTCTCCAAAGCAATCGTCCACTCTTGATTATTGCGGATGATGTGGATGGCGAGGCTCTTCCAACTCTTGTTTTGAACAAGATTCGTGGAACTTTCAACGTGGTAGCTGTCAAAGCACCTGGTTTTGGTGACCGTCGCAAAGCCATGCTTGAAGATATCGCCATTTTGACAGGCGGAACAGTTATCACAGAAGATCTTGGTCTTGAGTTGAAAGACGCGACAATTGAAGCCCTTGGTCAAGCAGCGAGAGTAACTGTGGACAAAGATAGCACGGTTATCGTAGAAGGTGCGGGAAATCCTGAAGCGATTTCTCATCGTGTTGCAGTTATCAAGTCTCAAATCGAAACTACAACTTCTGAATTTGACCGTGAAAAATTACAAGAACGCTTGGCCAAATTGTCAGGTGGTGTAGCGGTTATTAAGGTCGGAGCCGCAACTGAAACTGAGTTGAAAGAAATGAAACTTCGCATCGAAGATGCCCTCAACGCTACTCGTGCAGCTGTTGAAGAAGGGATCGTTGCAGGTGGTGGAACAGCTCTTGTAAATGTTATCCCAGCTGTGGCTGATTTGGAATTGACAGGAGACGAAGCAACAGGGCGCAATATTGTTCTCCGCGCCTTGGAAGAACCTGTTCGTCAAATCGCCCACAATGCAGGATTTGAAGGATCTATCGTTATTGATCGTTTGAAAAATGCTGAAGTTGGTACAGGATTCAACGCAGCAACTGGTGAGTGGGTCGATATGATTGATCAAGGGATTATCGATCCAGTTAAGGTTAGTCGTTCAGCCCTACAAAATGCAGCATCTGTAGCCAGCTTGATTTTGACTACAGAAGCAGTCGTAGCCAATAAACCAGAACCAGTAGCCCCAGCTCCAGCAATGGACCCAAGCATGATGGGCGGCATGATGTAAGCTTTTTATAGAAAACACAAAAGGAGGGAATGGCTATTCCTCCTTTTTATGATGTTCATTTCTAAATTGATTTGAGCTCTCCTAACTTATATGATAAAATAAGACTAGAAAAAGGAGAAGAACATGATCGATGTAGAAGAAATTCTGAGCAAGATGAACCCCAATCAGAAGATTAATTATGACCGTGTCATGCAGAAGATGGTACAAGTATGGGAAAAAAATGAGCAACGGCCAACTATTCTCATGCATGTTTGCTGTGCCCCTTGCAGTACCTATACCCTAGAATATCTGACCAAGTATGCAGATGTGACCATCTATTTTGCCAATTCCAATATCCATCCCAAGGCAGAATACCATAAGCGAGCTTATGTTACCAAGAAATTTGTCAGTGATTTCAATGAGCGGACAGGAAATACGGTTCAGTACCTAGAAGCTCCCTATGAACCCAATGAATACCGTAAGTTAGTCAGAGGACTAGAGGAAGAGCCAGAAGGTGGCGACCGTTGCAAGGTTTGCTTTGATTACCGACTGGATAAGACAGCGCAAGTGGCTATGGATTTGGGCTTTGACTACTTTGGTTCAGCCTTGACCATAAGTCCTCATAAGAATTCTCAGACCATTAATAGCATTGGAATCGATGTGCAAAAAATTTACACAACCCACTATCTTCCAAGTGATTTTAAGAAAAATCAGGGTTACAAACGCTCAGTAGAGATGTGTGAAGAGTATGACATCTATCGTCAATGTTATTGTGGATGCGTCTATGCGGCCCAAGCCCAGAATATTGATCTGGTTCAGGTTAAGAAGGATGCCACAGCGTTCATGCTTGATAAGGATGTTGAAAAAGACTATTCCCATATCAAATTTACTGTTACGAAATTAGATATATAAAGACCAACCCAGCTGAAAAGTTGGGTTTTTCAAATGAAAAAACCAGGGCTTTCACCCTAGTTTGACAACTTTACCGATTCTTTAGTTCTACATAGCGCTTGTACCAAATATTTACATAGGCTTCTGAGAAAGGACCTCGTCCATTGTTAATCCAATCAACAAGAATTTTGACATGTTCTTTTAAAATATAGTCCAAGTCATCAGAATAATTCATTTTGCGCTTGTGACGCTCATACTCCTCAACGTCCAAGAGACGTTTTTCCCCATCTGTAAAAATTTTAACATCCAAATCGTAATCAATGTACTTCAGTGCTTCTTCATCCAGATAGTAGGGGCTAGCCATATTGCAATAGTAGGAAATTCCATTATCGCGAATCATGGCAATGATATTAAACCAATATTTCTTGTGAAAGTAAACAATAGCCGGTTCTCGAGTGACCCAACGACGACCATCACTTTCGGTAACCAGTGTATGATCGTTGACACCAATAATGGCGTTTTCTGTTGTTTTTAGTACCATGGTGTCCCGCCAAGTTCGGTGGAGACTCCCATCATGCTTATAACTTTGAATTGTAATAAAGTCGCCTTCTTTTGGAAGCTTCATAACTAACCAACTTTCTACAATTTATAAGTTTATCGTTTACTATTGTACCATAAAATTACCTAAAATCTGTGAATTTTACATGAAAATATTAAAGATATTCTCTGAGAGCGCTTGCTATATCCGAAAAATCGTAGCCCTTTCGTGCTAAAACTTGGGTTATACGCTGTTTAAGTTCGTATCCTTCATATTTTCGTGCATACTTGGCATATTGCTTATCAAGTTCCTTGAAGATGAGTTCCTGAGTCGTTTCTTCGTCTACTTGGCTATCCAATTCGTCAAAGGCACTTTTAGCATCAGAGTAAGAAAATCCCTTGTTTGTCAAGTTCTGGATAATCTTATCTTGCAAGGCACGAGCTGGAAGTTTTCTCTCATGTTTTTTCAATAGTTTATTAGCTACACGTTGAGCAACTTCCGAAAAATCAAATTCTTTTAAAATCTCTGCTATAGTAGATTTTGAAACTCCTTTTTGTACTAGTTTCTGAGTCAGTACATAAGGTCCCTTGTCTCCTGAAAGTTGATTGGCATTGATGATAGCATAAGCGTACTGACCATCATTAATCCAATTATCTTCTTTAAGATTATCAATGACTTGAGAAGCTATGTCTTCATCAATATCGTATTTTTTCAGATATTCTCTAACTTCTTTTTCAGTGCGTACTTTAAAGGATAGGTGGTAGAGGGCCAGATTCTTACCATAAGAAAATTGAGCAAAGTCCTGTATCTCTTTCAATTCTTCTTGGCTTATAACCTTATCTCTTGATAACATAAAACGAACAATAGTATCTTCAGTAATGTAGCATTTGTCGTTATTATCAAGCTCCATCAGATAGAGTCTTTTTTTCTTTTCAAGTTTTGTGACTTTCATAGTTCTATTATAACTCAAAATGTGATAAGATAGGGGTATGAATCTGAAAGTGAAACAAAAAATACCATTAAAAATCAAGCGCATGGGAATTAATGGTGAGGGAATCGGCTTTTATCAAAAAACCTTAGTCTTTGTGCCTGGTGCTCTCAAAGGAGAAGATATCTATTGTCAGATTACTTCTATTAAACGTAACTTTGTTGAAGCAAAATTACTAAAGGTTAACAAGAAGTCTAAATTCCGTGTTGTACCAGCTTGTACTATTTACAATGAATGCGGAGGCTGCCAAATCATGCATCTGCATTATGATAAGCAGCTGGAGTTCAAGACGGACTTACTTCACCAAGCGCTAAAAAAATTTGCCCCTGCAGGATATGAAAATTATGAAATCCGCCCGACGATTGGAATGCAGGAACCCAAGTACTATCGTGCTAAGTTACAGTTTCAGACTCGAAAATTTAAAAATCAGGTCAAGGCGGGCTTATATGCACAAAACTCTCACTATTTAGTAGAGTTGAAAGACTGCCTGGTACAAGACAAGGAAACCCAAGTGATTGCTAATCGTCTAGCAGAATTACTTACTTATCACCAGATTCCAATTACGGATGAGAGAAAAGTTCTAGGTGTTAGAACTATAATGGTCCGACGAGCAAGAAAGACTGGACAGGTTCAGATTATTATTGTTACAAACCGTCAGCTTAATTTAACCCAACTAGTAAAAGATTTAGTTAAAGATTTTCCAGAAGTTGTGACAGTAGCTGTGAATACAAATACGGCTAAAACCAGTGAGATTTATGGTGAGAAGACAGAGATTATCTGGGGAGAAGAGAGTATTCAAGAAGGTGTTCTTGATTATGAATTTTCACTATCCCCTCGAGCATTCTATCAACTAAATCCTGAACAAACAGAAGTCCTCTATAGCGAGGCGGTAAAAGCGCTGGATGTTGATAAAGAAGACAATTTGATTGACGCTTATTGTGGAGTTGGAACGATTGGACTTGCCTTCGCAAAGAAAGTTAAAACACTCAGAGGTATGGATATTATTCCAGAAGCCATTGAAGATGCTAAGCGAAATGCTAAAAGAATGGGATTTGACAACACACATTACGAAGCAGGAACAGCGGAAGAGATTATTCCTCGCTGGTATAAGGAAGGCTACCGAGCAGATGCTTTGATTGTAGATCCACCACGTACAGGTCTGGATGACAAGTTATTAGATACAATTCTTACCTATGTACCAGAAAAAATGGTCTATATTTCTTGCAATGTTTCGACCTTGGCCCGTGATTTAGTAAGGTTAGTAGAAGTCTATGATATCCATTATATTCAGTCGGTCGATATGTTCCCACACACCGCTCGAACTGAAGCAGTGGTAAAATTAATTAAAAAAATTTAAAAAAGTAGTTGACAAAGTTTAAAAAGTGGGTATAATAGTAAGAGTTGAAAACAACTCTGGTCCGTTGGTCAAGGGGTTAAGACACCGCCTT
>NZ_RBCK01000004.1:0-16628 GCF_003626515.1 Streptococcus chosunensis
AAGGCGGTGTCTTAACCCCTTGACCAACGGACCAGAGTTGTTTTCAACTCTTACTATTATACCCACTTTTTAAACTTTGTCAACTACTTTTTTTATCTTTTTTCAAGTTAAGTAAAAAGAGCCAGAATTTTACTGACTCTTCTATTGATTATTGAACTTAGAAGCACGTTCTTCTCCCCACCAATAAGGGATTAGTTCTGCGACTTTAACTGTCTTTCTTATATTATAGTCCATCATGAATTCTGCATCTTTATTTTCAGCATTAAGTTCTAAAAGGAATTCTCTACAAGCACCGCAAGGCATGGCTGAACTTCCACCATAAGGTGGTTTGTCTCGAAAAGCTAATACTTTCTTAACCTTAGTTTGTCCCGAGAATTGGTACATATTGAAGAGGGCAGCTCGTTCTGCACAGAGATGGAACACACCACAGGTTCCCTCCATACAGAAACCTGTAAATATTTGCCCATCTTCTGCTTCTACTGCGGCTACAACATGATTGGCATAAACAAAGTCTGATACTTCATGTGGATTGTATAGTTTCTGTGCTTCTTCGTACATCTTTTCCCAGATGTCCATTGTTGCATCCTTCTTATTTAGAGATTTCTTTTAGCATGTTTTCGATATGCTGAATTGATTTTTCACGTCCAAGCAAGAAAATTGTATCTGGCAATTCTGGCCCATGCATTTCACCTGAAACTGCAATACGAATAGGCATGAAAAGATTTTTCCCTTTAATACCTGTTTCTTTTTGGACTGCTTTAATTTGTGGGAAGATATTTTCTGTCACAAATTCTTCATCTGTCATCGCTTCAAGTTTTGCTTTGAAAGCTTCAAGAACTGTTGGGACTGTGTCACCCGCCATAACTTCACGCTCTGCTTCTGTCAATTCTGGGAAATCCGAGAAGAAAAGATCTGTCAATGGAATAATTTCATCTACTGATTTCATTTGTGGTTTATAGAGCTCAACTAATTTTTCAGCCTTGTCAGTTAAACGACCTGCTTCCTCTAAGAATGGTTTTGCCATTTCAAAGATAGTTTCTATGTCTGCATTCTTGATATAATCATTGCTCATCCAGTCTAGTTTTTTCTGATCAAAGGCAGCTGGAGACTTGCTGAGGCGGTTTTCATCAAAAAGCTTAATGAGTTCTTCACGAGAGAAGATTTCATCTTCGCCACCTGGGTTCCAACCAAGAAGAGCAATAAAGTTAAAGACTGCTTCTGGAAGGTAACCTTTCTTTCGGTAATCTTCGATAAATTGAAGGGTATTAGTATCACGTTTAGATAACTTCTTACCAGTCTCAGAGTTGATAATCAAGGTCATGTGACCAAACTCTGGAGCTTCCCAACCAAGGGCTTCATAGACCATAAGCTGTTTTGGTGTATTAGCAATATGGTCATCTCCACGGATAACATGGGAGATTTGCATATCGTAGTCATCGATAACAACGGCAAAGTTGTAAGTTGGGTAACCGTCTTTCTTTTGGATAACCCAGTCACCGCCGATATTGCCACCTTCAAATTCGATATCACCTTTGACCATATCATGCCACTTGTAGATACCTGACTCATTGACAGCCAAACGAACAGTTGGAATGATCCCTGCTGCTTCACGTTCTGCGATGTAAGCTGCTTTTTCTTCTTCACTCATACCAAGGTATTCATTGATGTAGCGTGGTGTTTCACCAGCTGCTTCTTGACGTTCACGTTCAGCTGCCAACTCTGCTTCTGTAACGTAAGATTTGTAGGCTTTTCCTTCAGCTAATAGTTGGTCAATGTATTTTTGATACAAGTCCAAACGCTCAGACTGGCGGTAGTTTTCATGTGTTTCTGGGCTTTCATCCCAATCCATGCCTAACCAGCGAAGGTTTTCAAGCTGTGAGCGTTCCCCATCTTCGACATGGCGTTTACGGTCAGTATCTTCGATACGAATGATAAATGTTCCACCATGATGGCGTGCATACAAGTAGTTAAACAATGCTGTACGGGCATTCCCGATGTGTAGTAGTCCTGTTGGACTTGGTGCGTAACGTACGCGGATATCTTTTGACATAGTTTCTCCTATAAAGTCTCTAGGCGTCTGCCTTTTTGCTCTCTATATTATATCACAAGTCTTAGCTGAGTCCAATTTCTATGAATAAAGAGAGTAAAAAGAGTGGGCAAACCACTCTTTTCTTCTATTATAGACGTGCGTTAAGTTCTTTGCTCAACTCTTCAAATCCTGGTTTTCCAAGAAGGGCAAACATGTTACGTTTATAAGCTTCAACACCTGGTTGGTCAAATGGGTTGATGGCATTCAAGTAACCTGAAAGGGCGATAGCCAATTCGAAGAAGTAGATAGTGTAACCAAGAGTGAAAGCATCTTGCTCTGGAAGAGTCACGTACATGTTTGGCACGTCACCATCTGTGTGGGCAAGAAGAACACCGTCAGTCGCTTTTTTGTTTACAAAGTCAACGTCTTTTCCTTGAAGGTAACCAAGTCCGTCAAGGTCTTCTTCCAAAGTAGGGATAATCACGTTTTTACGAGGTTTGTCAACACGAACAACTGTTTCAAACATGATACGAGTTCCTTCTTGGATAAATTGACCAAGTGAGTGCAAGTCAGTTGAGAAGTTGGCTGAAGTTGGGTAGATACCTTTTTGGTCTTTTCCTTCTGATTCACCAGCCAATTGTTTCCACCATTCTGAGAAGTATTGAAGTGATGGCTCGTAGTTTACCAAGATTTCAGTTGCATAACCTTTACGGTAAAGGATGTTACGAACTGCTGCGTATTGGTAAGCTTCATTTTCAGAGATTTTGTCTGAAGTGTAGTCTTTGCGTGCTGCGTTAGCACCTTCCATAAGAGCTTTGATGTCAGCTCCTGATGCTGCGATTGGAAGCAAACCAACGGCTGTCAATACTGAGAAGCGTCCACCGATGTCATCTGGAACAACAAATGTTTCCCAACCGTTAGCGTCTGCTTCAACCTTAACAGCACCTTTTTGGCGGTCAGTTGTTGCATAGATACGTTTGTTTGCTTCTTCTTGACCGTATTTCTTAACTAAGAGTTCTTTGAAGACACGGAAAGCAATCGCTGGCTCAGTTGTTGTACCTGATTTAGAAATCACGTTTACTGAGAAGTCTTTGTCTGCAACGTACTCTACCAAGTCAGCAAGGTAAGTAGATGAGATTGAGTTTCCTGCGTAAAGGATTTGTGGAGCTTTGCGCTCTTCTTTTGTTTGCAAGTTTGCAAAGTGGTGGTTCAAGAAGTCGATTGCTGCTTTAGCACCAAGGTAAGATCCACCGATACCGATAACAACCAAAACATCGCTGTCTGATTTGATTTGCTCAGCAGCTTTCAAGATGCGGTCAAATTCTTCGCGGTCGTAGTTTTCAGGAAGGTCCAACCATCCCAAGAAGTCGCTACCAGCACCAGTTCCTTTACGGATCAATTCGTCTGCTGCTGTTACTTGTGATTGCATGTACTCCACTTCATGTGGTGCAACAAATTTGTCTAAAACTTTTGAATAATCAAATTTAATATGTGACATGTTATTCCTCCAATATTTCTTCTTTTCTATCATAACGCTTACCTTCGTTTTTTTCAAGTTTTTTTGTCGAATTTCTCCAATTTTTATCAGAATTCAAACGTTTGCGTAAAAATGCTACATTCTAAAAATTTTGAAAAAATAAAAGAAAGAACGACCAGATGCCCCAGTCGTTACAGTTCATTCAATAAATACTCAAATAGTTCTAAATTGCCATCTTCTTCATTAACCAGAAACTCTGGATGCCACTGCAAACCGATAATGCGATGTTCGTCGATAGACTCAATCGCTTCAATGGTCTGGTCTCTTGGATCAATAGCAGTTACACGAAAATTAGGTGCTAAATCTTTAATACTTTGACGATGGACCGAGTTGACCTGACTTTCTTTTCCAAATAGCTTGGCCACCACACTTCCTTCTACCGTCTTAATAGAGTGCGATGTTCCGAAAGGCAGTCCTTGCCAGTGACCTTCGATTTCTTGATTGAGAGTTCCACCAAAGGCAACATTGACAAGTTGAACACCACGACAGATTGCCATAATTGGTTTATTCTGACGGAGCGCTTCTTTCAATAGAGCCAGTTCAAACTCGTCACGGACTAGATTGTAATCATCGCTCTCGATGGTTTTTTTCTCTCCATAAAACTGAGGATGAACATTTTGCCCACCTGTCAAGATGAGTTTATCAATCATTTCCACATAATCGCGCACCACTGACTCATCACCAACAGGAATGACTAAAGGGAGACCACCGACTTGACGAATGCTCTCTGCGAATCTACAAGATACAGATGAGTGAATGTTTTTGCCTTCTGCGTCTACGGGACATAGATTTGCAGCAACTCCTACAACCGTTCTAGCCATGATGTCTCTCCTTTCGAATGTTAATACTCTTCGAAAATCTCTTCAAACCACGTCAGCGTCGCCTTACCGTAGATATGTTACTGACTTCGTCAGTCTTATCTACAACCTCAAAACAGTGTTTTGAGCAACCTGCGGCTAGCTTCCTAGCTTGCTCTTTGATTTTCATTGAGTATAACGATAGTCCTATCATATCACTCAAAACGCCTTTCGTCTAATATGTTTTTTTTAAGGCTGTGATAAATATTTTTTATGGACAAGAAAAAGCTGCCCAAGAGGACAACTTCTTTCTTATTCGAAGACAAATTGATTGTGATAGAGTTCTGAGTAGAAGCCACCTAGTTTCAAAAGTTCATGGTGGTTACCACGTTCAATGACTTCTCCATCTTTGAGAACGATAATCTGGTCTGCATTGAGAATGGTTTTCAAGCGGTGGGCAATGACGAAACTAGTTCTTCCTGCTACAACCGCCTCCATGGCATGCTGAATCTTACTTTCTGTCACCGTATCTACGTTTGAAGTTGCTTCATCGAGAATGAGAACTTCTGGATCTGTCATCAGGGTTCGAGCTATAGAAATCAATTGTTTTTGTCCAGTTGAGAAGATACTCTGGTCATCATCTATAAGGGTATCATACTTATCAGGTAAGCTTTCGATATAGTCGTGAATGTGGGTTGCTTTTGCTGCTGCCTCAACCATTTCTTGACTAGCATCTGGCACACCAAAACGGATATTGTCTCGAATCGTTCCGCTAAATAAGACCGAATCTTGCAAGACAATTCCCACCTTACTTCTGAGACTATCCAAGTCATAGTCACGAATGTCTTTGCCATCAAAATAAATACCACCAGCATCAACATCATAAAAGCGATTGATAAGGTTCATAATAGTAGTTTTCCCTGAACCCGTCGGACCAACAACCGCTGTCATCTGGCCTTTAGGGGCAGAAATGCTGACATCTTTCAAAATAGGTTTATCAGGCAAGTATGAAAAATCAATATGACTGATTTCAACACCTTCTTGCAACTTAGTAAAGATCGGCGCCTTCTCAGGTCGAATTTCTTCCTCTGCGTCAAACATTTCCTGAATCCGTTCAGCACCTGTAAAGGCTAACTGAAGGCTTCCCCAACTAGCCGCAACTTGGATAATAGGCTGGTAGTACTGCTGAGAAAATTGGGCAAACATAACAATCAAACCTAGGGCTGTACTGGTTTCAATAGACTTATCATTCAAAAGTATAGCTGAACCAGCAAAGATGACGATGGCTGTATTAACCAGACTCATCCCATTCATGACAGGGAAAAGAATTCCTGAGAACATTCTTCCTTTAAAGGTCGCCTTGCGCACGCGCTCATTTTGTTCAAGAAATCCTGCCATCATATCCTCTTGAATCCCTTGCACAATCACAGCTTTTTGACCTGAGATACTCTCATCCATATAGGCGTTGAGCTTTCCTACCTCTTTTTGCTGGAGGTTGGTATATTTCCGTGCCATTTTCACGATGAAAATCAGCATGAGGAAGGCCACTGGTGTGCTGGCAATGGTGATGAGGGCCAGCGTCACATTTCTCGAAAACATGACAATAATCAGACCAATGTATAAAACAATATTACTCATGACCTGAATCAAGCTTTCGTTAAAGGCTTGGAGGATATTATCCAAATCACTGGTAAAACGAGATAGGATATCGCCATCTTGTCGGCGGTCAAAGAAAGAAACCGTCAAGCGGGCAAGCTTACCGAAGAGGCCTTTGCGCATCTCGTTGGTCGATTCTGCAATCACGCGCGTCATGAGACACATGTATATCACACTAGAGATAAATAGAACCAAAACTAGCAGGCCAAGATTGACCATGATTCCTGATAGGCTTTGCCAAACAAGTTCTGGATTGCCATTTTGATAAGCTTGAACTAAATTAGCTAGCTCTGTTACCGCTTGTCCAGAAAAGACCGGAAAGAGGGCTTGAGCAAGAGTTGCCAGAACAATCATCAGGATGATAACTACAAATGATAGCTTATAGACTTTAAAATAATTCCAAAAAAATTGAACTGTCTTCATTTTACTCCTCCTTTCCTTTCTGTGTTTCGTAGATTTCACGGTAAACGGCATTGTTGGCAACCAAGTCTGCATGCGTGCCTTGACCAATCAATCGTCCTTGATCTAGAACCAAGATCTTGTCTGCATGAACTACCGAGCTAATCTTTTGAGCGATGATAATAGTTGTTGTTCCCTTCAAGTCCTTATTCAAGGCTTCCTGAACCAAACGCTCTGACTTGGCATCCAAGGCTGAGGTCGAATCGTCAAAAATCAGAATACGCGGATTGCTGACAATTCCACGCGCAATCGACATCCTTTGTTTTTGCCCACCTGAGAAGTTGGTTCCCCGTTCCTCAACTGGACTTTCAAAGGTTTTCTCCATACGATGAATGAATTCACTGGCTTGGGCAATATTGGCTGCACGCTCCATTTCAAATAGAGTAGCATCTCCCTTACCCTGTCTCAAGTTATCTGCAATCGTTCCACTAAAGAGAATAGCACGTTGAAGAACGATAGAAACTGTTTTACGCAGGGTTCCTTCACTCACTTCTCGAATATCCTTGCCTCCGATTTTGATGGCCCCTTTCTGTGGGTCAAAGAGACGTGGAATCAATTGAGCCAAGGTTGATTTTCCTGCACCAGTCGCTCCAACGATACCAACCATTTGACCAGGTTCGACAGTAAAGCTCACATCTTTCAACATCGGTTCCTTATCCATTGGATAGGTAAAGGTCACATTTTCAAAGCTAAGACTTCCGACCAACTCTTCGTCTGGGACATCCTTGAAGGTCATGGCTGGCTCTGCGTCTAGAATTTCTCGAATACGACGCATGGAAATCATAGCACGACTGACAGAATTTCCCAAAAATCCAACCATAATAATAGTAAAGATAATCTGGCTTAGGTAATTAACAAAGGAAGCAATGGAGCCAACAACCGACGAATCCGATTGAACCATCCCTGCAACTAGCCAAATAGAGAGGAAAACTGCCCCATAACCGATCAACATCATGACAGGTTCCACTACTGAAAAGGCGTAACCAATGTAAAGATTTTGACCGAGAAGCTCGTCTGAAACCTCCGTAAACTTAGCAAACTGCTCTTTTTCTTGGACAAAGGACTTGACCACACGAACACCGCGTAGATTTTCCTTGGCAATGGCATTGATGCGCTCAAGAAGAGTTTGAAACTTGGCAAAACGAGGTCCCATCATTCCCATCATGACAGCAGTCAAGCCAAAAATCAAGACTACCATGAGAACAATCACCCACCACAGAGAAGGTAAGGTTTGAACCGCCAGGATAAAGGAACCGATGAACAAGAGGGGAAGTCTGAAAAGAATTTGGAAGGTCATCATGACCACGTTCTGAATCTGGTTGATATCATTTGTCATGCGAACGACTAGATTTCCCGCATTAAATTGTTCAATATTGGCATAAGAAAAGGTTTGGATTTTACGGAAGGCATCCTCCCGAAGGTCAGATGAAACTCCTTGGGCAATATAGGCTGCGAGTACAACATTGAGTCCACCAGCAACTAGACCGACCAAGGCCACACCAATCAACCAAGCCCCGATACTATAAATAGCTTCATATTTCCCAGCAAGGAGGGCGTCTAACACTTCCTGCAGGTAACGCGGTTGCAAAAGTGAACTAGCAACCATCAAGCCTGTCATCAGGAGCGAAGCCAAGGCCTGCCACTTGTAGGTTTTGATTTTCTGAATCAGCATACTTTCTCCTTAAAAAATAGACAAAAGGGAGCGACAGTCCGTCAGCTCCTTCTCATTCTGTTTGTGTGATGTTATTCTAGCAAAAAAGTGAGAACTTGTCAAAGAAGTCTCCTTGATACAAATTAGTGCGCTTTCATCTACAGTAATGCATGATAAAGGTTTTTATGGTAAAATAGTAAAAAGAAGGTTATAAAGGAGGGGAATATGAAAAAACAAACCATCGCCGTCTTGGGGCCTGGTTCTTGGGGAACTGCCCTTTCACAAGTCTTAAATGACAATGGACACGACGTACGTATTTGGGGAAACATTCCCGAGCAAATCAATGAAATTAATACCTATCATACTAACAAACACTACTTTAAAGATGTCGTTCTAGATGAAAATATCATTGCCTACACCGATTTATCAGAGGCACTGAAAGATGTAGATGCGATTTTGTTTGTTGTCCCAACAAAAGTAACACGACTTGTTGCCCAACAAGTTGCAAAAACCTTAGACCATAAGGCTATTATCATGCACGCATCAAAGGGATTAGAACCTGATAGCCATAAACGATTATCAACCATCCTTGAAGAAGAAATTCCTGAACATCTCCGCAGTGATATTGTCGTTGTTTCAGGTCCTAGTCATGCAGAAGAGACCATCGTGCGTGACCTAACGTTAATCACCGCTGCTTCTAAAGACTTACAAACAGCTCAATACGTTCAGGAGCTCTTTAGTAATCACTACTTCCGACTTTATACCAATACGGATGTTATCGGAGTCGAAACTGCTGGCGCTCTCAAAAATATTATTGCTGTCGGTGCCGGTGCTTTACATGGTCTGGGATTTGGTGACAATGCCAAGGCAGCCATTATCGCTCGAGGTTTGGCAGAAATTACTCGTCTAGGGGTAGCACTCGGAGCCAATCCATTGACCTATAGTGGCTTATCTGGTGTAGGAGACCTGATTGTAACGGGAACCTCCATCCACTCTCGTAACTGGAGAGCCGGAGATGCTCTTGGTCGTGGAGAATCTCTAGCTGATATCGAAGCTAATATGGGCATGGTGATTGAAGGAATTTCAACGACTCGAGCAGCCTATGAACTAGCGCAAGAACTTGGAGTCTATATGCCAATTACACAAGCCATTTACCAAGTTATTTACCACGGAACCAATATCAAAGATGCCATTTATGACATCATGAACAATGAATTTAAAGCAGAAAATGAGTGGTCTTAACCCTCTAAAGAAAGGATACTTATGACATCAAAAGTTAGAAAGGCAGTCATCCCTGCCGCTGGACTCGGGACTCGATTTTTACCAGCAACCAAAGCACTTGCTAAAGAAATGTTGCCAATTGTAGACAAACCAACTATCCAATTTATCGTAGAAGAAGCTCTTAAATCAGGTATTGAAGATATTCTGGTTGTCACTGGTAAATCAAAACGTTCTATTGAAGACCACTTTGACTCAAACTTTGAGCTTGAGTACAACCTCAAAGAAAAAGGCAAGCATGACTTGCTAAAATTGGTAGACGAAACAACTGGCATTCGCCTTCACTTTATCCGTCAAAGCCATCCTCGTGGTCTTGGAGATGCTGTCTTACAAGCAAAAGCTTTTGTGGCGAATGAACCCTTCGTTGTCATGCTTGGTGACGACCTAATGGATATCACAGATGACAACGCTGTACCTTTGACAAAACAATTGATGAACGATTACGAGACAACCCACGCATCAACAATTGCTGTCATGCCTGTTCCTCATGAAGACGTTTCAGCATATGGAGTTATCGCTCCTCAAGGTGAAGGAATTAATGGTCTCTATAGCGTCGAAACTTTCGTAGAAAAACCAGCTCCAGAAGATGCTCCAAGTGATTTGGCAATCATCGGACGCTATCTGCTCACACCAGAAATTTTTGAGATCCTCGAAAATCAAGCTCCCGGTGCTGGAAATGAAATCCAGCTTACCGACGCTATTGATACGCTTAATAAAACACAACGTGTTTTCGCCCGTGAATTTACAGGAGCTCGTTACGACGTTGGGGATAAGTTTGGCTTTATGAAAACATCTATTGACTATGCCCTCAAACACCCACAAGTCAAAGATGACTTGAAAGATTACCTCATCCAATTGGGAAAAGAATTGGCTGAGAGGGAATAGAATTAGTTTCCAGTTAATAAATTAAGTCTCCAGCAAGTTGACTCTGGAGACTTAATTATTTTACAAATTTACATACAATTTAAAGATTTATGAGATATGTCTCTAAATCTACCAACTCAACTTCGGTCCTTAATGATGGATTACAGATTTTCAATCAAAAATCGATTTGAAGTTTTAATGATATTTGCTATTTTGGGGACGTCTAAATCATCTGTATACAGAAAATGTTTTTCCTTCTCCTTATTTTTAGCTAGAAACTCACTTCTTGCTTGTATTGATAAGTTGCCCACTCTTTCAATTTCTTTTCGAGAACCATCCCTATCTTTCAAGGTTTTTTCTTCGGCCATTAAGACACAATATTTTAGACCAATTTGTTTTTCTTTTAAGAAAGAAGCAATTTTCTTCAGTTGGTATTCAAAAATAACATACTCTATTACGACAGAGATGCCTCGAGTTATAAAATTATTTGTCAAGCTGATGATATTGTCCCAAAACAAATCCATGTAATAGCCCTCATCTTCCCAGGGAGCCACTATGCCACCTTTAATCATTAAGTAAATCAAATCCCCCTCTATAACTGCACTTTTATCAAAAGAATAAGCTAACTCTTTACTAACAGTACTTTTCCCAACGCCTGGGGGCCTGAAATAATGTAAACAAAATTTTCCAACTTTATACCTCTTTTATTCTAATAATTCTTCAATCAATTTCTAATATTATAACATTTTCTATTTTTAAAATATATAATAAGACTGATACAACACTATATTCTAGAAACTTACGATACAAAAGAAATAAAAAAGCACACCATTCTCAATTTTCTGCAAAAAAACTTATTTACAAATGATTTCTTCGCGATAGAATGGGCGCTCACTTTCTCAAATCATCTACACACAAAGACTTATTTTTAGAGCTGTGTTGTTTCGAATGGTTCCAACCCACATTAAAAGCTACTCATTTTTTAAGTAGCTTTTTTTATTCAAGTTTACATATTGCTCGTCACAACCCCATTCCCTTGTAGAGAAGTAATACTGAGAGTCCTACGAATAACACTACCGCTACCAGTCTCTGACTAGCGCTATACATCCGTCTTTCGCCTCGAACTGGAAAGATAACTGCTAGAAATGCGCCACCAACTGCACCACCGATATGACCTGCTAGGCTGATTCCTGGAATCAGAACACTTCCAATAATATTAACCACAAAAAGTGTCAGATAGGATTGGCCCAACTGCTGGATATAAGGATTACGCGTTGCATAGCGCAGAACTATAATTGCAGCAAATAGCCCATAAAGAGAGGTAGAGGCTCCTGCTGCTAAGGATTTTGGACTAAATACAAAAACAAAGAGATTGCCCATCATTCCTGATAAAAGATAGAGAAAGAAAAACTGCTTAGAACCGAAAATTTCCTCTACCTGCCTACCAAGATAATAAAGCGAAAGCATATTGACAATGAAATGCTCCAACCCAATATGAACAAAAATGGCAGAGAAGAGACGCCAAGCCTGCTCAGGAAAGAGGCGAATAGCTGGCCCATACATGGCTCCAAATCGAAATAATGTATCTGCCCTGTCAAAGTTTCCGCCTGCAGTGACCAACATTAGTAAAAATACCAAGGCAGTCACTAAGAGGAAAAAACTCGTCACAGGGTAACGTCTATCAAAGATTTCCTTCATCAATTAATACCTCCTGAACAGGAATATCATGGTTTTCAGGGATAAAGTCCTGAATTTGACAAGGATAGATCGTACTCAAAGTATTACCAGAAAAATGTTCCAGATAGCGGTCATAATAACCTCCACCGTATCCAATCCGATATCCTTCCGTCGTAAAAGCCAGACCAGGAACATGAATCAAATCAATCTGAGAGGCATCCACTACTTCCAAATCTCCCTGTGGTTCCAGTAAGCCAAAGGCAGTTTTTACCAACTGTTGCGGATCATAGACTACAAAATCCATGCGCCCTTTGGGATACGTTTTGGGTATCAGAACCTTCTTGCCGTCCTTCAGGGCCTGCTCAATCAATCTCTGAGTTTGAAATTCATGAGGAAAAGAGAGATAGGTTGCAATGACCTTGGCTTCTTGGTAAAAGGGGTGTTGTAAAAGTCGCTCAGTTAAAGCTTGGTCTATAAACTGTTTTTGCTCTAGAGGTAAAGCCTTCATTTCTTGCAAGACTTGCTTACGTAATTCCGATTTCATAGACAACCCCTCTACTCTGCTGCTTTCTTTTTCAGGAAACTAGAGACCGCATCCACACCAATAGCTAAGGCTTCTTCCTTAGGACTCATCTGAGGGTGATGAAGGGCGTAGGGACTATCGATACCTAGCCAAAACATAACGCCATCAACTTTTGAAAGGAGATAACCAAAGTCTTCACCTGTCATAGCAGGTTCGATATCAATCAACTCTATTCCTTCTTTTTCCTCAAAGAAGTCCATCAGTTCACGCGCCAAGGCGGGATTGTTCTCAACAGGCAGGTAACCACCTTGTTTGAGTTCCACTTCGACTTCCATACCAAAGGCTGCTGCAACTCCTTCTGCAACTGTTTTGACCCGCTTTTGCACCAAGAGACTCATATCTTGAGTCAAGGCCCGAATGGTTCCGTGTAAAAATGCTGTGTCTGTAATGACATTGTTGGTTGTTCCAGCTTGGAAAAGACCAAAGGTCACCACTGCTCCCTCGATTGGGTTGACATTACGGCTGACAACTGACTGCACCTGGGTCACAAAGTAACTAGCCGCCACCAAGGCGTCATTAGCTTCATGTGGAAAGGCTGCATGTCCTCCTTTGCCTTTGAAACGGATCTTCACCTCGCAAGTACCTGCAAAGAGTGTATGAGTATTGGTCGCAATCTGTCCAACCTTCAAATCTGGCCGAACATGAAGCCCATAAAACTGGTCTGGCAACCAGTCTCCAAAAGCGCCATCCTCATACATGAGCATGCCACCAGCTTCATTTTCTTCAGCAGGTTGAAACAGAAAGAGCAGATTGTTCTTTGGTTGCTCCTCAAGGGCTCGCTCAAGACAGCCTAAAGCAACAGTCATGTGGAAATCATGGCCACAAGCATGCATACGATCTTGATGCAGAGAAGCGAAGGGCAGGCCTGTTTGTTCGACAATAGGCAGGCCATCAATATCTGTCCGCCAACCAATGGTACGCTCTGGCTGACTTCCCTGTAAATAGACCAAAATCCCTGTTCGCCAAGTACGAACTTGAACAAAATTCTTGCCCGCAGTCAATTTCTCAATCACATCCAGCAGATAAGCCTGAGTCTTGAACTCCTCCAAGCCAATCTCTGGAATCTGGTGCAAATCCCGTCTAGTCTGAATCAAATCTAACATCTATCTTTCCTCCTATATAGCAGAAAGAGGCTGGAAAAGGGTTCCGCCTCTATTTTTCTTTTACCATTACAAGGTACGAAGCGCATCCTCTAGCGCTGTTTTTTGTTGGGTTTGGGCATCAATCTCTTTGATAATACGAGCTGGAACACCTGCTACCACCACGTTTTCTGGGACATCTTGGGTAACAATAGCTCCTGCAGCGACAACTGAACCACTACCGATTTGGACTCCTTCGATAACTACTGCATTGGCACCGATGAGAACATTGTCTCCAACACGGACTGGTTCTGCGCTAGCTGGCTCAATCACACCTGCCAAAACTGCACCTGCACCAACGTGGCTGTTTTTCCCAACGATAGCACGGCCACCAAGGATAGCACCCATGTCAATCATAGTTCCTGCACCAATTTCAGCACCGATATTGATAACAGCCCCCATCATGATAACAGCATTGTCACCAATTTCAACCTGGTCACGAATAATAGCACCTGGCTCAATACGAGCATTGATAGCACGTTTGTCTAGCAAGGGAACTGCAGAATTACGAGCATCTTGCTCAACAACATAGTCTTGATTTTCTACCAAACCATCGAGAAGCGGAGCCACATCTTTCCAGTCTCCAAATAGGACATTCCCTAGTTTGACAACAGAGCTAGGTACAGCAGTTGCGAGTTGTCCCTCAAAGGTTACTTTCACACTGGTTTTCTTTTCAGCGTTGGCGATAAATTGGATAATTTCTTGAGCATTCATTTTTGTGGCAGTCATAGGCGCCTCCTAGTTCATTTTAATGATACCTATTCTACCAAAAAAGGCCTCAAATTTGAAGCCTTTTTGTTTGTTTTTAGGTATGATTTTTAGGGATGTGAGATAAAACCTGCTGTCGGTAAAAGCAAGCCCCTACCGATACAACCTAAAAACACTCTTCACAACTATCTTCCCGTGTTTTATTGACTATTCTAGTATAGCACACTTTTAGAATTAAGAACAGACTTTTTATTTACTTTCTTTCGCTTCTTCTATCGATAGGAAAATCATAGGTAAAATAATCAAGCCCATTGCTAGAAGAAGTGACCAATCCACTACCAAGCCTAAAAACAAAACACTCAGCAGGGCAGAAGAGAGGGGTTCACTGGCACTGATAACGGAAACCACCAAAGGAGAAACCAAGGACACAGCCTTCATGGAAATAAAAAAAGCAAAAGCCGTCCCAAAGAAAGCGATGATAAGACAAATCAAAATACTCCAAATATCAAGAGTAAAGGAAAGCTGATAGACCGGCGAGAGAACATTGCTAAATAAACCTGCCAAAATCATCCCCCACCCAACTGTGGGAACAAAACCGTACCTCTTAGCGAAAGGTTGAGGTAGGATAACATTAAACATAACCCCCATGGCACTCAGCAAACCTGTTATAAGGGCTAGTGGAGTCATAGATAACTGAGATAGATCTCCCTTAGTCGCCATCAAGCAAACACCCAGCATGGCAACCAAAACATAAAAAATAGCACTTTTTGACGCTCTTTTTTTATAAATTAAGCGATTGTAAAAGAGGATAAAGACAGGGCTAATAAACTGTAAAATAGTTGCTGTCGCTGCATTTGAGTATTCTACGCAGAGATAGAAAAAATACTGAACTGAAAAAATTCCCAAAATAGCATAGGCTAAAAAGGGTAGATAATTTTTCTTGTCTCGCCAAATATCTAGCACTTGCGACTTTAATTGCATTGTAGACCAAATGAGAACAAGACTCCCTGCCAGTGTCAAACGCATAGAGGTAATCCAGCCGGAAGACACCTGATAATAAGTAAAGAAATACTCTCCTAAAATTCCACAGATGCCCCAGATTAAGCCGGATAGGAGCGAATAAATGGTTCCTTTAACAATTTTTTTCTGATACTGATTCATACCTTTATTGTAACACGAAAGGAAAAAAGAAAAAAGTGGCAATAGAAAGTTATTAGGACTACAATACACTGACTCAAAAAGTTGAATAAATAATTATTGACAGGATTTAATTCTGCACTGGACAAGAGTAAGTCTCGTTAGTTTTACATTAATTCATTTGTTATAATAACCAATATAGTTGTAACAACTTATTCTAATTGATTAGGCAATTAAGTGATTTAGTGGTCTTCTTATAGCCATAAAACTTTTCGGATTTCTAGACTCAAGTTAGCACAGTTGACTGGACTGTTTTACTCCATAAATCCTAGCCGTGCTATAAGGCGTGTGCGTGTCCAAATCATGAATCAGTTTAAGCGAAAATCTCATGAATACAAGGCTATCAAGCGTTACTGGAAACTCATTCAACAGGATAGTCATAAACTTAGCGATAAGCGTTTTTATCGCCCTACTTTTCGCATGCACTTAACCAATAAAGAGATTCTAGACAAGCTTTTGAGCTATTCCGAAGACTTGAAAGACCACTATCATCTCTATCAACTCTTGCTTTTCCACTTTCAGAATAAGAACCCGAAGAAATTCTTTGGACTCATTGAGGACAATCTAAAGAAGGTTCATCCTCTTTTTTAGACTGTCTTGAAAACCTTTCTGAAATATAAAGAGAAGATTATCAACGCCCTTCAGTTACACTATTCCAACGCAAAATTGGAAGCGACCAATAATCTCATCAAACTGATCAAGCGCAATGCCTTTGATTTTCGGAAATTTGAAAACTTCAAAAAACGGATTTTTATCGCTCAGAATATCAAAAAAGAAAGGACGAAATTTGTCCTTTCTCGAGCTTAGCTTTTCTTCAACCCACTACAGTTGACGAAGAGTAAATAAAAAAGATACCTTAAGTATCCAGATAATTAATCGGGAAGACAGGATTCGAACCTGCGACACCTTGGTCCCAAACCAAGTACTCTACCAAGCTGAGCTACTTCCCGAGTTAAATAGAAAATGCACCCTAGAGGAGTCGAACCTCTAACCGCCTGATTCGTAGTCAGGTACTCTATCCAGTTGAGCTAAGGGTGCTCATTAGTTTATGCC
>NZ_RBCK01000005.1:0-8837 GCF_003626515.1 Streptococcus chosunensis
AACAATCACAACACGTTCACGATTATTAAATAGCCCTCGCTCTTTGATTTCAAATTGACTTTTATCTACTTCTGTTTCACTGATCATTTTTAGACGTAACATAGCATTGATAGTTTCATCTTCTAATTTTGCTTTATCCAACTCTCCTGACATGTTTGCGACTTCATTCTTCAAATGCTGCAGTTCCCTCTCTTCTTGCTGCTTCTGTAATTCAATTTGTCGCATAGTTTCTTTATATTCTCGCATATCCTTAATATCGTTCGTCTGACCTAACTTGCGTTCGATATTAAGGTTTTTCATAAAGTATTGAATCCTATCAATTTCATGATCACGAAATTGTTTCAGTTGGCCACGGCCTTTTTCTTTAAATCCTTCCTGGAGGAGAGCTTTTGAAAAAGATGGTTGTTTTGAAAGACCATTTTTATATCCATCAGCAATAGGAACAACGTTAAAATGAGCGTGAGGAGCTCCATCTTCGTCTAAATGGACAACTGCATTATAGATGACTAAATGATCGTGTCGTTCATTAAAATCTCTTACGTAGCTTGCTAGGGCCTCTCCTACCTCTCTTTTTTTATTGAAATCCATCTTTTCCCAGTCGGATTTATTACCTACTGAGACTACAAATTCACGTTGCAGATCCAATGTCTTTGATTTTTTAACGTGTTTGTAGTAGTCTTCAATTTTTCTATCCTTCCTCCGTTGTTTTGAATTATAAGTATTTAAAGCATCGTCAAATTCATCGTGATAGACTTCTCTTATGTCACGTTTAATAATCGTTATATTTTCGTGGGACAATGCACGATTTATATGCCTGTGTTCATTACTCTTAAATTCTTCTTCGCTCAGATCTCTGTTATTATGACGTATATTTGTCATGCCAGTTTTTGTTTTAAAAGAAATGGTCATTTGATTCATTAGTTTATTTCCTCTCTTACTATTGTGATAGTAGTATGCCACAAAAAGCAAAAGATAATAAAAATTTTTGAAAATTTCCGTTAAAAACGTGATTAACAAATTTATTTGAGCATTTGTTTTTAAAAAAGATGGTCTTATATAGTGACCATCTTTTTAGAATTTATAGAACACT
Source organism: Streptococcus chosunensis (assembly GCF_003626515.1). Classification (GTDB taxonomy): domain Bacteria; phylum Bacillota; class Bacilli; order Lactobacillales; family Streptococcaceae; genus Streptococcus; species Streptococcus chosunensis. Next base: position 1,091 of record NZ_RBCK01000005.1, read on the forward strand.
ATACAAGCCCATCTTTTCAAAATTTATGGATTACTATATAAGTCCATCTTTTCAAAATTTATGGATTACTATATAAGTCCACGTTTTTAGAATTTATGGAGCATTATATAAGTCCATCTTTTTAGAATTCATGGATTACTATATAAGCCCATTTTTTTAGAATTTATGGAACACTATAAAATCCATCTTTTCAGAAATCATGGACTACTATATAAGTCCATGATTTTTAAATCTATGGATTTCTATATAGTTTCAGCAGATTAAAGAGAAATATTTAGCCCAAAATGTTGGGCTACGGCGTGGGGCTATCGCTATTCCACGCCAACTATTGTCGATATGTAATCAGTTGAAAATAAAAATATCTTTCTCGGATCAAGCAGAGTTTCTGTTACTCTTTGTCAAAGAGTAAAAAAACGCTCTGCCGAGGGCTATGGGTTGCACCCCTTTTTTGACCCTCACGGTTCAAAAAATTCACTGCTTTTTCGGCCCACAAAAGTGGACTCGAAAAAAATCGGCGCGAATAACGCACCGAAAAAAATTGCCTAGAAACTCATCAATCATCAAGCACTTACTCATATCGTCCAACACCTCAGCCGTACTCTCAATCAAACTCGTATTCAACTCATGAAGTAATTTGACAAGAAATCCATTGACTATCGTGCCTTAAAATACTGCTGGCGATTGGTTCTCAAAGACATCAAACGCAATGCCTTTGGTTTTCGGAACTTTGAAAACTTTAAAAAACGGATTTACCTCGCTTTGAACTTCACAAAAAAGAGAACCAAGATGGTTCTCTCCAGGGCTTAGTTATATGTCCACCCACTACAGTTGACAATGAGCATTTTTAAGAGCAATAATCTAGCTCATCTAAATTATTTGACCGTGAGAATACGACGCACATAGGTTTTGAATGGAGTCTCGGTCACATTTTGCACCTCAGTAATGATATGGAAGGTATCGCCTGACTTTGCATCGTCAGGGATATGAACCGTGAGACTTGCGCCCTCTTCTGTTATATCGAAGACATAATGCGGGTCCACCTCTTCGGAATGTAGGGAGGCCATTCTGCCGTCCCCTCGTAGCGCTCCTGAATAGACTTGAGGGCTCTGGCAGTTGTATTGGTCCCGCCCCAGGTCTGGATATAGAGGGTTCGGGGGTCATCGTCCAAAATGAGTTCCTCTAAAAAACGTGATCCTTCCGTCACTTCCTTTTTCTAAAATCTAGTTTTTTAAAAAAATAGGCTATCTTCCAGAAGTAGAAAGCCTATTTTTTATGAGATGCTTGAGTGCTTACGCTTTCAATTTGTCAAATTTTGCTTTGACATTTGCCTTGAATTCTTCAAGTTTAGCCTTGCGTTCGGCTTTACGTTCAGCCTTCATTTGTGCACGTGCCTGGTTGTAGAGGTCTTCTTGGACTTGCAGAGCTGCTTCGATTTCGGCTACGACGGTTGCTACATCCCAACGCACGATTTGGGTGTCGTACTTGGTGAAGTAAGCATCGATGACTGCTTCGTTGTCTTCTTGCACCAAGGCAACAACGGCTGTTTCACCGTTAGTCAATTTCTGAGAAACAACGTCAATCAGGCCAGTTTCTGCCGTATCAATGGTATCACCAGCAGCCAAACCATAGAGGCTACCAATACCATAACCAAACAAGACGCCGATAGGACCACCCAAAAGCCCGATAACTGCACCGAGCAAGCCACCTTCTAGGGCTGCATCCGTCGTTGAATCTTCAAAGTCATAGCGTTCTTTTTCAACGATATGACCGTTTTCATTTTTGACCAAGGCGATTTGAGCAACCTTGGTCGTCTGAGTTTGGCGGAAAGCCTTCAAATCCGCAAAGGACTGATAAGCTTCGCTTTCAGTGCTAAAGATTGAAACTACTAGATTTTCCATAGTTAATACCTCTTTTCTAAAAATTACACATACATTATAACAAAGTTTTCTTTTTTTTGAAACTACTTTTATGCGACAATTTACATGATATGTCGCAATTTGTCAGCGTCGAAGGACTGGTGCAGGCAGCGGTATATCCTTGCCATATCTCGGGCCAGACACTCTGGCGACTCTGAGTGATTATCAAGAAAGGCGTCCAGCAACATCTTAAAGCCACCCGTGCAAAAAGTCAATAAATGGTGTCTTTCCTACAAATCCCCACCACTGATAGGGGGTACGAACATACACGAAAGTATGGCTAAACCCATGATACGTATAATGACGGTTGAACTGATTAATCCCTATATCCGTCATGTGGAACATAGCACGTAGTACCTGGGGCGGAGTAAAAGTAGTCGCTAGCGATCTTAAAGTTGTCGGTGACTAAGCATGGAAAAACAACATGAAGATTGACTACTTCGCTGTAACATCAAAGATGTCCCATCATAAAAGGTACTAGAAGAGATACTGCTTATTACTCAAGATGGGTTTGCCCTAAAGTCTCTTAAACAATAAGGTGAATTTTGAGATGAACTTTTCAAAAAAACAACTTTCCGAAAAATTGATCTTTTTCGGAAAGTTTGATTAAGGGTTTCTCGTAAGTCCTTGGGGCTCTAGGAGTCTAGATGATTAGTTGTTCACGAAAAAAACTGAAAAGCTCTCAGAATTATCATGTCAGCATCAAAAATGCAGAGTTTTTGTATAAAAATCCGAAAATCGAAGTCGATTATACAAAAATGACAACGGATATTACTCTTATAGAGAAACATCCATTGTCATTTTTTTGTAGCTTATTAAGAATTATAACCAAACATCCAAAAAAATAATAATGTAAAATCGGATCATCATTTGTAAACTCCTTTAGTAAAGAGTGCGTTTCCAAAAGTGTAGTTAGTCCAGAAATGAATTCTCACTCCCAAAACTTCCACCATCTCTTCGTTTTCTGTTCAATCAGCAACTGATTATCTTTTTGAGTTGCCAAAATAATCGTATGCAGTTGCTCAATTTGCTTCTTGTAGTCGTCTATTTGAGTTTTAAGGTCTGATATACGCTCATCTTTCTCTTGTAATACATTTGTATTATCTACGTAATCGCTTGTATTATCCTCTTGGAAGAGTATCTTTCTAGCATATGAACTGATCGAGTCTCCAAATTCTGTAGCTCTTTCCTTTAATTCTTCTTTTTCTCCAACGCTCATCCTGATGTTTAGGACAGTCATTTTTTCAGTCAAAACTTTCACCCCGTTAGCTAATATAATACACATTATAACACACAGTATTATTAAATAATACAAGAAAAACTGAGTTTTTGACTAAATTTCTTTGCGAAAAATTAGTATTTTTTGGAAATGTTGTGAACACTTCTTGGATAGAACACTCCTAACTCTTTATCTTGATGAGGGTATATCATTTGATAGTCTAGATAAAAAGTCAAATTATTGCGAGGGTCATTCTGGTATCGTTTAAGCTCAGATTTATATTCATATTTTGCATTCCTTAAGTAAAATGCAAGTGATTTATAGTATGGATAAGAATAATTAAATTTTTCTAGATATTCCCAAATCTTTCTGACATTTATATTTTTAGCTCGAATAAATGCATCAAGAATTTCAGAAACGCCCCCGCTATACCCAGGTCTTACCATAGCATCGATTAGTGTTCTCTCAACATTTGTTGTTTTAATAGGCTTTGAAAACCCAACAACTTCCTTAGTTATAACTCCTGTATTGTGAGTACTTTTCGAATTTAGAACATGCACTTTATAAGATGTTCCGTCATATTCAAAAGAGTAGATCATATTTGTTCGTCTCATACTTTTGGAGAAGGCATAATCGATACGTCCTTGAGTTATAGCCAGTCTATCACCTAAAGTAGAGCGTTTTTGGGATTGTTCTTTGTTAATATATATGTCTTTAGGGCTATTAATAGTTAGATCATGAACGTACATAGCACTATAATGAGATAGAAATGAACGAGATAATAACGATAAAGCAATTTCGTAAGGAGAAACGTATATATCTGAGGTTATATAGCGAATAACATAATCCCCTTTGTATTCGTTCATAATTTTAACTGGTTTAAAAAGTTTTAGTTTATCAATAATAATATCAGTAAACTTATTAAGGGTAGCTCTAGACTTAAGTTTTCCTTCTTCTTTTAATTTCTGAATAATTTGAATGATAGAGGTCCTATTTAAAATATTTCCAAATTCTTTTTTAGATTTTTGAACAATTTCGTCAGAATATTTTATTAAACCATAAGTATCTTTTTTGATTTGATGTTTGATTAATATTTTCTCAATTTCATTGTCTGTAAGGACCATTACTATTATCCCTCCAATATACTAGTTAAGATTTCACCGCTAAGGTATGGTATATATACCATACCTTAAGTATGTTTTAATTTATTTTATTTAAAAGCTATGGTATATATACCATAGCTTTAGTATAGCAGTTTAAAAAATAAAAAACAAGAAATTAAGATAGATCGCAAGTTATACATGGTATAATAAACTAACAACACTAGTAATATGATAGAGGTACTTATGAAACCAGATGATATTAGAAACACCATTTTAAAAGCAATTTTTTCAGATAGTGATCTGAAGGAAAATCTAGTTCTAAAAGGTGGTACTGCTTTAAAGCTACACAATATAACTGATCGCTCATCTCAGGATTTAGACTTTTCAATTGAAGAATCTATAAGATATGATAAAGATGTTGAAGGAAAAAAACTACAAGGTTTAATTTCAGATGCTTTTAAGCAAATTGGTTTTTTAGTTGTTGGATTTGAATTCATTGAAAAACCTAAAAAAAGAAAACGAGACTTGCCTCCGTTTTGGGGAGGATATAAGATTTCTTTTGCGATAGTCGATACAGAAAAATATCAAGAAAAAATAGATTTACAGGACCCTAATAAAATGAAGGAGCTAAGTAAATATGGAGAAGCTTTAGAAAATAATAGTAAAAAGATAGAAATAGATTTGAGCTATGATGAATATGTTGCGGATAAAGATAGTTATGATTTAGAAGGGACAACTATTTATCTCTATAGTCCACTAATGATTGTCTATGAGAAAATAAGAGCATCCTGTCAGCAGCTTGACGATTACAAGTTGGTTGGTGATAAAACACGTGCTCGAGATCTATATGATATCTATAAAACTTTAACAAATAAAGGACAAATTGATTTACGTGAAGCTGTTCTTAATCAAGACAATTTCTATATACTAGAAAATATTTTTCAAGCAAAAGATGTGCCACTTGAACTTATGTTAAAATTAGATAGCAAAAAGACAGAATTAGCTGAAGATTACAAAGCAAAAGTTGTCCCTCAAATACCTGCTAAAGAAATTGAAAAGTTTGAGTTTCTCTTTTCCTACAACGACCAATTATTCAAAGATTTGTTTAAAAAATATCAAGATTATAAACGAAAATAATCAAATTTTAATTCTAAAAAAGGCCAAAATAATAAAAAGTCTCATTATAAAATTGAGACTTTTTTGCTAGCATTTACTCTCAACTATATATCTTAAAAAAGAGGTAATTTTAGAACAATATTTTCTCCTATATCAATTCAAAAAGAATTTAAAAGTTTGAATATAAAACTGGAACTTTTTTACACACTTTTTCATCAATTACCCTACAAAAAAGACAGCAGGAATCAAGTTAAAAAATTCTATTTTGTCCTATATTTTTAGGAAAACACTAGTTCCTCTTTCGATACCTTCTTTGATAGTTCCTGCAGCTTGTTCCAATTTTCTTCTGTCGTCATAATACAGGCTCTTTTTTATCTGATTTTGTTGCTTGCTGCCATCAGGGAGTATTAAATAAAAATCAAACACTTATTTAACCTCATATAAGGACGTATTTGCCTCTTAGAGAGTCCAAGGTGGAAATATCCGACTTTTATCAAAAAAGCCCCTTAACGGCCAAAATATGGCTCCTGATGACGTCTTTAATTTTGTACTGTAGTGAAAAGCGTAAAAAATCTTTTTTTCCTCATGATACGAACATAGTTGCAGAATTCCTTCTGTAAATTTATAGAAATGAAGAAGGGGAAATGTAGTTAGTTTGAATTTTCTATTTGTAAATATTTAGCTAGAAAATAGTGAACTGAGAAAAAGATTTTTTTATTTTATTAAAAATAAAATATAGATTTTTTTCTTAAGAAGATACTTTCTAATTTACTTTCTAACCTACTTTATATTACTTTATATTACTTTGTCGACCTTAGAAACTCAGTAATACCAGGGGGTTGCGGATAAATAATTGACTATTTTGTACCCCATTATTGACTATTTTGTACCCCATTATTGACTATTTTGTACCCCATTATTGACTATTTTGTACCCTATTAATGACTATTTTGTACCCCATTATTGACTATAAAATTAAAAATTGATAGAATATAGCATAATAGGAAATATAGTAAAAGGTAAACAAGATGGTATTAAATAGAAAATCCAGTAAAATCTATGAAGAACTAGCTTCTCGTCAAAATTATTTAGTTGTCCAGGCGAATGACTTGGCCAAAGCATTTGGTAATTTAAAAGCTTTTGAACACAAGGTTTTAGACTACTGTTTTTCATCTGTAACGAAAGATAGTAGAGTTGGTGATGTCTTTACGGTTCATAGCCTTGACATTATGAAGCACTTTGGCTTAACTAAAAACGGTCAGAATTATAGACGGATTGCAGAAGCTTTTTCGAGACTTAACGAGAATACAGCCCTATATATCCCTGAAACATTGCCTGACGGTAGACGTTCAATAATCATGACTCAACTTTTCAGCAGAATAAGATTTATTGAGGATGGCCTTGTAGAGTTTAAATTCTCTGAAGATGCTGGACCTTTAGTTTTTGAGTTGAAAAGAAACTACTACTCTTTCCATTTGGATGAGTTAGGAAATGTGAAATCAAAGTATTCTTTGATCTTGATGAAACTTTGGGAAGCATATCGCTTAGGAAATCGAGAATATACAACCATTAAGGGAAGTTTAGAGGAATGGCAAGATTGGTTCTTGGGTGAAGAAAAGTCATGGCCTGCAGGTTTGTTTAAGAGGAATGCTCTCATGGTGGCATGTGAAGAACTAGAAATGAAATTCAACGCTGATATAGATTTAACAACTGTAAAAAAAGGACGAAAAGTTATCGGGTATGAGATGGTAATTAGGGATAGACGGATGCCAACCACTGCAGAGGTAATCATAGAGGCAGAGAAAGCATCACATCAGACAGATATCTATGATTTTTTGTAATTTGAACATGTATTAATAATTAGGACTTGCATATGCAAGTCCTTTTCTAGGAGGAGAAAAGAATATCCCCTAATTTATCTAACGATCTAAATCAAAATCTTGCCACAAACCTCCTTCAATTTCAGCTTCTTGACGTTCATAGATTTTATCTGAGATCTCATTTTTTTCCTCTTCAGATAAATATCTTTCAAACTCTGATTTAAAACGTTTATAAGTATCAGCTTCTTTCTTAGCTTCAAAATACTTATCCCAAGCATTTCGATTCTCTTTTTCCAATTTAGTTTTCTCTTTTTGGAATTCTGCTTTCAGTTCTTTGATCACATTCTTTAAAGATGAAATTGTAGAATGTAACTTTTTAATGAACCCTATTTGAAGAATAGACTCTTTAAAATCGTTCAACAAATTCGACAATGGGCTATAGTTCGCCTTCATGGCTATTCTATCAAACTCATCTTCAGGAACAATCACAACACGTTCACGATTATTAAATAGCCCTCGCTCTTTGATTTCAAATTGACTTTTATCTACTTCTGTTTCACTGATCATTTTTAG
>NZ_RBCK01000006.1:0-4233 GCF_003626515.1 Streptococcus chosunensis
TAAAGAAAGGAAAAAGAAAAAGTTAAATAATAAAAAAATTGATTGCATGAGTCACACACCGAATTTTTCAAGTAGTGTAAATTGTAGAGGTCATGGCTTAGACCTATTAAAAGTTGCTGATTTCTGTCATAGCATAGACAGGTTTATCAAAAAAGTTGCTAGGAGGTAGGCGAACGGACTACCACGCGTTTTAGTTTGAACAGATTTACATGATGGGGGAAATATCCTATCTATCTAGAAAGGGGTCAATATGGCGAGTGAGAGAAAGCAAAGTCGCTGGGCGAAACAGCGTCGATTGAAGAAAGAAAAGGAAAGTAAAGTTCCAACTTTTAGACAAATTGGTCAAGAGCGTTTAATGGAGATGTTGAGAGCTGGGTTTGGTCGCAGTCGCTCACTTGATAAAGTGAGGGGCGAAACTAAAAACAGAATTTACTCTAAACAAAGCTATGTCACTTACAAAAACCAATTTAGATATTTCTCTGATTGGGTAAAAGAAACAAATCCAGATGTTCGTTCAATTGATGAAGCTAGAACTTTAGTCGATAGTTACTTACAGTATCTTATTGATCAGAATCGTTCAGCTTATTCAATTGCTACTGCAAAGGCTGCTTTGTCAAAAGTTTTTAGAACTGATGCAACGCAGTTCATCGCTACGCCAATCCGTAGACGTGCAGACGTTCAAAGGTCTAGATTTTCAGTAGAACGAGATAAACATATCTCTGATGAGTTGGAACGTAAACTAAGCCAGTTCACGAGCGCTACAGGGTTGAGAAGAAAAGAAATGCTACAAATTGAAGCAGAATCTTTATTTTTCAAAGATGGTAGAGCTTATCTAAATGTAGTCAATGGGACTAAGAATGGTAAGCCTAGAGTTGCTGAAATCATGGGTGTTAGTGAAGCAGAAACAAAGATGATAGTTGAGTTCATTCAATCAAAAAAAGGGCGATTGTTTCCCAAACTATCGCCACATTATGATAATCACTATTACAGAGGGATATACGCAAAACGTATCTACTCCTTCTATGCAAGAAAGGAAAAAGACATACCTCCAAAAGAGAGATATGTGATGAGAAAAGACCGAGCTGGAGAGGTGTTTGATAAAGTGGCGATGAAAATCGCCAGTCAGTCTCTCGGGCATAATAGAATAAACGTGATAGCTCAGAGCTATCTATACAATAATGATGAAAATTGAAAAATTAAGATATTAGTGATATCCCACTTCTGACGAGGTGGGATTTTTTTGTGTAAGCAGAGCGGTTTATGCCGTGAAAGCGTCTTGTTTGCAAGCAGTAACAAAGTATGCTGGAACGTGCCGAGCCGAAGGCTTTAGCTTTCGGAACGGACACGGACAAAGTACGTCGTTACTGGTTTCTTGCTGACAAGATGACCATGGAATAAAAAGCGAGGGTTACAGTTGCAAAACTAGTTCTATTAGTGTAAAATACAAGTGTAAATAAAACGATAGGAGAAATGATATGAATACAGTAGCTTTACGAAATGTATCTTTTAAAACAGAACCTGATATTGTTGATGAAGCAACGAAAGTTTTTAGAAAAAAAGGTTATAGCTTATCTAAAGGATTGAGTTTATTTTTGAAAACAGTAGCGGTGGAAGAAGATGTAAATTTACCTTCTGCTGATGAGTTGGAAAAAGAAATGCTTTTTAAAAAACTTCAGGCTGAAATCAATCAAAGTGTTGCAGATATGGAGAAAGGGATCTATTTTACAAAAGAGGATTTAGTGAAAAGATATGAATTATAATATTCAATACTCTCCGCAAAGTCTCAAAGACTTAGATGACATACTTGACTTTTTGGCAACCACTTCAGATATTGATGTGGCTAAAAGAGTTATTTCTGAAATAATTGAAAAAATAGAGTCTCTTTCTTTTATGCCAGGAGGGTATAATTTTGATGAGAGGATAGAAAGAAAATTAAATAAGAAATATCCAACACAAGCTGTTCTTTGTAAAAAGTACATTATTCTATTTGTGGTAAAAGAAGAAAGCCAAATAGTTTATATTACCCATGTGATTAGTTCAAAAAGTGATTATTTGAGGTTATTAAAATAATTTTAGAAAGGTCAACAAAATAAAAAAAGAAAAGCAGAGCTGGAACTCGGCTTTTCAGATGATGTGTTTTACAAAATTTTGTTGTAATTATTATAGCATGAACGAAGAGAAAAATCAATTATCGTTGCACGAAAATGCTATTTGTGTAACAGATGATGGAGTTGAAAAAAGAGATTATGGCGAGAGAAAAAAGGTCATAAATTCTCTTGAAAAAATAACCGCCCCTTCTAACAGGCGGTTAAAGGTGCAAAGTTTACCCCTCTCATGTAAACTAGACTGGTCCATAGACCGAATAACGATAGTCGGATTTCTGAAGAAATTTAATTTCGACCATACGATTTTTACCGAAGATGGCGAGGTCATCTATACGGCTGGCGAAGATTTCACACTAGCCCAGGCAATGCCTATTCTCGCTAGAGAAGAGGGGGCAAAGAAAGCTGGAGCAGGGTGGAGCTTAATCGATAGATACGGCGAGAATATAGCCTATGTTGAAGTTTTGCCGTTTCTTGATAAAGAAACTGGCAGAGAAAAAGGGCGGATAGATTTCAACCCTAACAAAATCCAAGAACTTTTAAAGATAGACCTAAAAAGCTTTATAACAATGATGTTTGAAGAACCTCATTTCTCGCGTGCCGATGTGGCTTGCGATATTATAGGGCTACCAGATGACTATATTAGTCAATATAGATTGGCTGATGCCGTATCATTCCGCCCTTATTATGGATTAGGTGGAGCGTTAGAAACAGCATACTGGGGCGCTAGGTCTTCAGAGCGACAAATTAGGATGTATAACAAGTATCTGGAACGGATGAAGAAAAAAGAGGTTGTCCCAGAAGGTGTTGAAACGTGGTGGAGATTGGAAATGCAACTCCGTAGAGGTAAGGCTAGCGAATGGGTAAACGTGGTATATAAAGCCCTTGACTCATTTTACTCCTTGCATTATCTACCAGTTGATATGAAGGTTACAGATAAAGTAATGCTTAGTGGATTGATTGCTGAACCTTATTTAATTAGTGAACTATCTGACAGAACACGAAAGAAGTATAGGAAGTTAATGAAGCAATTAGCTAAGGATGATGAACTTACAAACCATCTAAAGGCGAGCTTTTCCGAAAGCATTGAGGAACTAGACAAAGAGCTAAACAACTGGCTCAAAGGCATGACGGTAAACCGTGAAGAAAGTGAAAATGAGGTATAGAAAAATGGGAACATGGATGAATGAGATTGAAGAGAATTATGATTTTCTGAAAACTGCTGAAGCAAAACAAATCTTTTTGAATTTGGAGAAAGTTGAGTATATACAAAAAGAAGAGATTCTTGATTTTGAAGATTTTAAAGAATGGCAAAATTCTTTGTTGATTAATGATGAAAAGCAGTCCTTAGTTGAACATCTTGTGACGTTAGGATGGGGGATGCAGAGAGGAATGGAGTCCAGTGAAGAAAAGAACAATAACAAAGATTTGTTGCTAGCTTTGAAACTAAAAGAAGAAATAGATCCAGATTATATATATGAGAATTGGTTTTATGAAAAGGAAAAAATGTTTTATAAAATGAAGTTGGCAGAATTAACGAATGACGATTTTTCTTATATAGAATTTTTTGAAGAATATAGAGCTTAAAAAAGGAGTGTTTCGGCACTCTCTTTTTTCTTGCCTGCAATCGCGAAGCGCAGGCAATCGCACGCATTCGTGCGACAGGAACGAGAGAGGAAAGCCGACCAAAGGCTTTTCGATGAGTGATAATTGTTTATACAGACATCAACGATGGATGTATAAACAATTATCTCATTCAGAATGAGATTATCTCGTAAAAATCACGATTTAGTTTTTTTGATTTCTGATTTTTTTATTTTGAAAAAAATGGCATAATAGTATTAGAGAATATTGATTGATGTGGAGTATTGAGAGTTAAGAGGAAAATAGAAATTTAAAAAATAAAAGAAGAAAAAAATTAGAATTGTAATTTTAAATTAAAAAGAAGAGGAAAAAACGTAGCTAACAAGCTAGGTTTTTTAGTTAGCAAAAAAATAGAATTTTAAAAAATTTAACTTTAAAAAAAGAAAAAAAGAATTAAAGAAAGGAAAAAGAAAAAGTTAAATAATAAAAAAATTGATTGCATGAGTCACACACCGAATTTTTCAAGTAGTGTAAATTGTAGAGGTCA
>NZ_RBCK01000007.1:0-872 GCF_003626515.1 Streptococcus chosunensis
GAAATAAGGGGCTTAGTCATTTGAAGATAACCTTAACTATTCTTAAAACAGAATGTGAGAATATGAACTATTGAAAGATCGGAGCAATCCGGTTTTTTTTCTGTTATGCGATTTTCAGTCCGTCTCGTTCCATTAGGTGCGAGACAAAAAACCACCCGCTGACGGGTGGTTATGATTTCTACACTTATTGTTTGGCTTCCTGTTTTAATTGTTGCACCTGTTCCTTGTACTGGAGAAGCTCCTTGTCTTTTTTATGGATAGTCGTTTCTGCTTCAGCAATGCGGCTTTTCAGCTCTTGAGTCTTGCCATGGTGATAGCTAAAACCAATAGCACTACCAACAATGATCCCGATTACTAGACAAGTAAAAATCACCAAAATCAAGGGAGCAGATAGTTGTGTAAAGACAAGACTGACAGTTACTGTTTGACGATTGAGCAGACCAAAGGAGATCACAATGACTAATAAGATCAAACCGCCAATTAGATAAGCCTTATCTTTCAGTGACAATTCATTAAATTTTTTTAGCATAAGTTCCTTTTCTCCTGACTATGTTGATAGAAAATTACACACCATTTAGGTATTAACAAAATTCATTTTACTAGAAAATTTCGATACTGTCAATAATTTCTAACAGCTTATTTACCATCAATCGATTCATTGAAAAGGAGTATTCATTTTCTAATATTTGATTGACTAAACAGATCGGAGCAATCCGGTCTTTTTCTGGAGGATAGTTAATGAATTTAAATCAATTAGATATCATCGTTTCAAGTATTCCTCAAGTCTGTGCTGACTTGGAGCGTATTTTGGATAAACAGGCAGATTATGTTGATCAAGGCTTTGCTCAGTTCACGATTGGCAGTCATTGTCT
>NZ_RBCK01000008.1:0-808 GCF_003626515.1 Streptococcus chosunensis
GCTAAAGACCAAGACCGTGTTGAAACAGTTACTTACCGTAAGGATGCTCAAAAAGCTGTTATCCGTTATGTAAGCACTAACGGTAACCGTGTTCTCACAACAGATGAAGTAACAGGTAAGTCAGGAGAAGCCATTGCCTACAGCACTACAAGTCAAATCACAGAATTCAAGAAACAAGGTTACAAGCTTGTCAGCGATGAATTCACAGCAGGTGGTGCGAAGGTTTATGACTACGATACAGNCAAGTCAAATCACAGAATTCAAGAAACAAGGCTATAACCTTGTCAGCGATGAATTCACAGCGGGTGGTGCTAAGGTTTATGACTACGATACAGCACGTGACCAAGTCTACACTGTAACCCTTTCAGAACGTGTTGAACCAGTTAACCCAGATAACCCAACTCCACAACCAAACACACCAGTTAATCCAGGACAACCAGATAGCCCACGTTGGCCAGGAACCGTTGAAAACTTGGATAACAAGGAAAGTGTTAGCCGTACCATCCATTACGTTTACGAAGACGGAAGTAAGGCTAAGGATGATGTGGTTGAAACACTGAACTTCAAACGTTGGAGTCGTATTAACCTAGTAACTGGTCAGATTTTCTTCCAAGACTGGACAACTAATGATGATACGTTTGATAAAGTGGTCTCTCCAACTATCGCAGGTTACACAGCGGATAAATCAGAAATTCCAGCTATAAGCGGAGTGAAGGCTAAAGACCAAGACCGTGTTGAAACAGTTACTTACCGTAAGGATGCTCAAAAAGCTGTTATCCGTTATGTAAGCACTAACGGTAACCGTGTT
>NZ_RBCK01000009.1:0-198 GCF_003626515.1 Streptococcus chosunensis
GTAATCCTCTGGTGTTAATGGGGTCTTAGTTACTGGAGTTTCAATCTCTTTGACAGGCGTTACATTAACCGGAACTTCTACTGTAATCACTTTGCCATTTGGTAATTCAACCGTTACCTTAACTGGATCTTTCTTACCTGGTGTTGTCAAGTCTGGAATGTTTTCAACATTTGTGACCTTGCCACCTTCTGGAATCTT
>NZ_RBCK01000009.1:466-723 GCF_003626515.1 Streptococcus chosunensis
TCTCTTTGACAGGCGTTACATTAACCGGAACTTCTACTGTAATCACTTTGCCATTTGGTAATTCAACCGTTACCTTAACTGGATCTTTCTTACCTGGTGTTGTCAAGTCTGGAATGTTTTCAACATTTGTGACCTTGCCACCTTCTGGAATCTTAATTCCTTTAGTGTAATCCTCTGGTGTTAATGGGGTCTTAGTTACTGGAGTTTCAATCTCTTTGACAGGCGTTACATTAACCGGAACTTCTACTGTAATCACT